>JAQBPS010000519.1 GCA_028287415.1 Bacillota bacterium
AACGGCATGCGAGTCATGGTGCCGTGCGAGAACCTCCAAAACATAGGCCTCCGGGAAGTAATGACGGAACAGGCGTTCCAGAAAGTTCTCGAGGTGCTCAAAACCCGCAAAACGCTCATGACCAAAAACTGGAACCATCGGTACCGCGCCAATATGGAAAAGATCCGCAGCGGGAATCTATTTGAGTTGGCCGAAGTGGTCAGGGCCCTCTCGCAACGGGACAGAGAAAAAGGGCTCTCAACCGGAGAGCGTAAAATGCTGGAGAGCGCCCGACAGATCTTGCTCTCAGAAATCGTCCTGGCAAAGGATCTGGAACTGGACCAGGCCAATAAATTCCTTGATCAGGCGCTGGTCCAATAAAAAATTTGACATTGAGGGCATGGCGCCGGGTTTCCGGCGCCATTTTCTTCCCAGGAGTGGGGAAGCCTAGAACCTGGAGGCATGTTCGCGACGTCTCAATAATAGCCTGGCGCTAACTTGCCTGTTTGCTGCAATAAATTGGAATGATTTGGGGGGTGAGCGATGTTGAAGAAAAACCTGCGTCTCATGTTGACTTTGGCTGGAATTCTAGGCGGATTGAGTCTGACCTTCTTCAACCTGCCGCTGATTCGGGAGATCCCTTTTTACCCGCAACACTGGGCGACGACGGCCCTGGTGCTGGTCCTCGGCAGCCTGATCGGCGCACTGATCGGATTCTTCCTCTTCCCACTGGCTACTTGGGTGGAGAATCGCTTGGCCAGGACCGCATTTATTGATATTGTCTTCGGCGCGGTCGGACTTATTGTCGGTCTTCTCATTGCGGCTTTGATGGGGACGATTCTGAGCGGCTACCCGCTGGTGGGTCCGCTGGTGACCGTGCTTTCGGGCGTAATCTTTGGCTATCTGGGAATCAGCATCGCCACGCGCAAGCGGGAAGAGGCCACCTCGGTCCTCGGCTGGTTCGGCCACAGGCGGTCAAAGGCGGAGTCTGCGCCTCCCACGGAAGTAAACGATTATCAGGGCATCAGCCCCGCCAAGGTGCTGGACACGTCGGTCATCATTGACGGTCGCATCGCTGACATCGTGAAGACCGGGTTCCTGGAGGGGCCGCTGGTAATCCCCGGCTTTGTCCTGGAAGAGCTGCGCCATATTGCCGACTCGTCGGATGTACTCAAGCGCAACCGCGGCCGGCGCGGGCTGGATATTCTCAACCGGATTCAAAAAGAGCTGAGCGCCGAAGTCCGCATTAACGAGGAAGAGGTCGGCGAGGGGCTGGAGGTGGACACCAAGCTGCTCAAGCTGGCCAAGCTGCTGGGCGGCAAGGTGGTCACGAATGACTTCAACCTCAATAAGGTTGCAGAGCTTCAGGGCGTCCCCGTCCTTAACATCAACGACCTGGCGAACGCAGTTAAACCGGCCGTGCTGCCGGGCGAAGATATGACCATCACCGTGATCAAGGACGGCAAGGAGGCCGGACAGGGCGTGGCCTACCTGGACGACGGCACCATGATCGTCGTGGACGGCGGTAAGCGGCATATCGGGGATACGATCGGCGTGACCGTCACGAGCGTGCTGCAAACGGCAGCCGGGCGGATGATCTTTGCCAAACCCAAGCTGCAGGTCGAGCGGGTGGCGCCGTGAGCATCCGGATTGGTGGCCTGAGGGTGGCGGTGAGCGTCATTATCCCGGCTGCCGGCTCCGGCAAGCGGATGGGGGGAGGGACTGCCAAGCAGTTCCTCCCTCTCCGCGGAGAGCCGGTTCTGGTGCATACTGTGAGGCTGTTTTCCGAGTGCCCGCTAGTCGATGAAATCGTGATCGCTGCGCACGACCGCGAGACCACCCGTGAGCTGGTCGGCTCCTTGCCGAAGGTGACGCATATTGTCGCTGGCGGTCCGGAGCGGCAGGATTCGGTGTGGGCCGCCCTCCAGTTGGTTCATTCCCGGCCCCGTGTCGTTTGCGTGCATGATGCGGCGCGTCCGCTGCTCCCGGCGGACGTGCTGGAGCAGGTGCTCCTAGCGGCGGGCGGCTACCCGGCCCAGGTGGTCGCCGTGCCCGTGAAGGACACCGTGAAGGTGGTGGGCAGCGACGGGTATGTGACCGGCACACCGGACAGGGCCACACTCTGGGCCGTGCAGACGCCCCAGGTTTTCTGGGCGGAGCCGTTGCTCCATGCCTTCCGGAGCGCACGAGCCGAGGGCTTCCTGGGCACCGACTGTGCATCGCTGCTGGAGCGCCAGGGTGTGCCCGTCCGGGTGCACCCCGGCAGCCACGAGAACCTGAAGCTGACCACGCCCGAGGATTTCTTGCTGGCGGAGGCGATTCTGGGCCGCCGCTCCCGGGGGTAGGGCGATGAGGAGGAGCTGCTGTGCTGGTTGGATTCGGCTATGACGTGCACCGCCTGGTCGAGGGGCGTCCCCTGATCCTCGGCGGGGTGGAGGTCCCGTTTGCACAGGGGCTGGACGGGCATTCGGATGCGGATGTGCTCCTGCACGCCCTGATGGATGCCTTACTTGGCGCTGCAGGGCTGCGGGATATCGGCCACTACTTTCCGCCGAACGACCCGGCCTACAAGGATGCTGACAGCCTGAAGCTGCTGGAGGCGGTTGTCGGCCTGCTCGCGGCAGAGGGGTACCGCCCGGTCAACGTGGACATGTCCTTGCTGGCGGAGCGGCCCAAAATCGGGCCGCACGTGGAACAGATGCGAGCGAAAATCAGTGCGGTCCTTGGCCTGGCGCCCCGCCGGGTGGGCATCAAAGCGACCACCAACGAGGGGCTGGGCTTTGTGGGGGAGGGCCTGGGCATGGCTGCTTACGCAGTCGCCTTGCTGGAAGATATTCGGGGATGAATTGCTTGACAGCTTAATGCAGACCGACATATAATCATGAGTAACTGACGTTAAACGCGAGGAACGGGAGAAGTACCTGCCGGATACCGTCCAGAGAGCCGCCGCAGCAGCTGTAAGCGGAGGCCGGAGGAACGCAGGGAATATGCGCCCGGGAGCTGGGGCCCGATCGGCTGTAAAGGTCGTTAGGCGCCCACGGAAGGCCACCGTTACAGGGCACAGGGTGTGTTGGCACCCGAACAAGTGGGGCGCTGTTTGGCGTTCAATCAGAGTGGAACCACGGGTATAACAACCCGCCTCTGGCCTAGGCCAGTGGCGGGTATTTTGTCGCCCCGGGATCGGAAACCGGAAAGACTGCACAGAGGGGAGGGGTGACGATGTTTCAGCAGTTGCGACGGACTGTAGATATGGTATTTGAGCGGGACCCGGCGGCCCGGAGCGCCCTGGAGGTGCTGCTCTGTTATCCGGGCCTGAAGGCGGTTGCCGCACACCGCGTGGCGCACTGGCTGTGGGTGCACAACTGGAAGTTGTTGGCCCGCATGGTCTCCCAGACCGCCCGCTTCCTTACGCAGATTGAGATCCACCCCGGTGCCACGATCGGCGAGGGGTTCTTTATCGACCATGGCAGCGGTGTCGTGATCGGCGAGACCGCCGAAATCGGCGACAATGTCACCATTTATCACCAGGTGACCCTGGGCGGTTCAGGAAAAGAGAAGGGCAAGCGTCACCCGACCATCGGTAATAACGTCGTAATCGGGAATGGTGCGCGGGTCCTGGGCTCCTTCACCGTCGGGGACAACAGCCGTATCGGCGCGGGGTCCGTCGTGGTGCGCCCGGTGCCGCCCGACAGCACGGTGGTGGGAAACCCCGGCCGCATTGTGGCTCAGAACGGCCGCAAGGTGGCGGACCCGCTGGACCACATCCACCTGCCTGATCCCGTGGCCAGCATGTTTGATGCAGTGCGCCAGGAGATGCGTGAACTCCTGGGGCGGATCGAACAGCTGGAGACCGAGAATCAGGCTCTACGCAAGGCCTTACAGGAGGGTTCCCAGCATGTCAATTCGGCTCTTCAATGATCTGACCAGGCAAAAGGAACAGTTCGTGCCCCTGACAGCGGGCCAGGTCAGCTTTTACAATTGCGGCCCGACCGTGTACGGCCACTTCCACATTGGCAATGGGCGCAATTTCGTCGTCATGGACACAGTGCGCCGGTACCTGCAGTATCGGGGGTATACGGTCAAGTTCGTCCAGAACTTCACTGACATTGACGACAAGATGATCAACCGGGCGAACGAGCAGGGCATCACGGTCAAGCAGCTGGCGGAGCAGATGATCGCCGCCTACGAGGAGGACGTGAAGGCCCTCAATGTGCTGCCCGCGGACGTGCATCCCAAGGCGACCGAGCTGATCCAGGAGCAGATCGCCATGATTCAGGAGCTGATCGACAAGGGGTACGCTTATGTGGTGGCCGGCGGCGACGTCTACTTCCGGGTGAGCCGGAAGCAGGACTACGGCAAGCTGTCGCACAAGAACCTGGCGGACTTGCTGGCGGGCGCTTCGGAGCGGGTTGATCCCGATGACCGCAAGGAACACCCCTTTGACTTTGCCCTCTGGAAGGGCCAGAAACCGGGCGAGCCCGCCTGGGAGGCGCCGTGGGGTGTGGGGCGGCCCGGCTGGCATATTGAATGCTCGGCCATGGCCCGTCACTACCTCGGCGAGACCATTGACATTCACTCGGGCGGCGAGGACCTGGTGTTCCCCCACCATGAGAATGAGATCGCCCAGAGTGAGGCGGTCACGGGCAAGACGTTTGCCCGTTATTGGCTGCACAACGCCTTCCTGAACATCAACGGCGAGAAAATGTCCAAGTCGAAGAATAACTTTTTCACCGTGCGGGACATCCTGGATCAGTACGACGGTGAGGTGGTCCGCCTCTACCTGCTGAGCGCACACTACCGGACGCAGCTCGACTTCCGGCAGGAGCTGGTCGAACAGACAAAGGCCGGCCTGGCACGGCTCAACAACACGGTCGCTCACCTTCAGCACCTGGAGAAGCATGCGCCGGCGTCAAAGCTGACGCCGGACGAGGCGCAGGTGCTGGGTGAGCTCTCAAAGGCCCGCCAGCGGTTCATCGACGTGATGGACGACGATTTCAACACCGCCGGCGCCACCGCCGTGCTGTTTGACCTGGTGCGGGAGATTAACACCAAGCTGACCGCAGAGTCGTCCGCGGAGCTGGCGCAGGGCCCC
>JAQBPS010000532.1 GCA_028287415.1 Bacillota bacterium
CCGGGCGTTGGCACGGACCACATCCACAGGGTGCACCGCTTCCACCGACAGCCCCGCCCGAATCGCCTGTGCGAGGGCCCGGGGCGGGACCGACAGGGCTGCCGCCCCAAGCTGCGCGAGTGCCTTCCCGCTGATGGCGTGCGGCACCGCCGTCAGCGAGGCGCAGCCCAGGTCGGCCCGCCCCAGCGCACAGTTGAGGAACCGCTTCGCCGCATTCACCGGGTGGAGCCGGGCCTGAGGCGGAATGTACACATCCACGCGGTTGAGGGCCACATCCACCCCGTCCCCCACAGCCGTCACGAACGGCAGCAACTGGTCCGTGGGGATGACCAGGTCCGCATCCAGGAAGAGGACCGCCCCGACGCCGGCCGGGGTCCGGGCTGCGCCCAGGGCACGGCCCACATCGTGCCCGACCCGCTCCTCGTACCTCAGCACCGTCGCCCCGGCCTGCCGGGCGAGCCGCGCGACGTAATCCGCAGGCCCATTGGCCACCACAATTACCTCCGCCAGGTGCAGGTCGTGGACCTGGGCCAGCAGCAGGGGGAGGGTGGCCGCCTCATCCATCGCCGCGATCACTGCCACCGCATTCCGCTTCGCACCCACACAAAAGCCCCCCAATTATCTTAGTGCGCACGGCGAAGCTATGTACACCTAACTCATTAAGCCGGTCGAGTGCCTATAGGATATGGCGAGAGTGCGGTGGAGGTGATCGGATGCTGGCAGTGGTGATCCCGGCCAGGAACGAGGCAGCGCGTCTCGAGCTGGTGATCCGGCAGGGACTGCGGCTCGGGGCGGGCCTCGTGATCCCCGTGCTGAACGGGTGCGACGACATGAGTGGCGAGATCATCCGGCGCGTTGGCGACAAGCGGGTGCGGCCGCTGACGTTCAAGGAGCCCCTGGGCTACGACGTGCCCCGCATCGCCGGCGCCCGCCTGGCGCTTGAGCTCGGCGCCCTGGGCGTCATCTTTGTCGATGCCGACTTGGGCGGTCCCATTTTCGGGGCGCTGCTCGCCCTCGCTGACCAGCTGCGCCACGGCGAACAGGACCTGGCACTCTGTGACTGCTACGCGGGCACCCCGGTGCCCTTCCGCAAGTCCGCGGCGGCGGATGTCTACCAGGCCCGCCTGCGGCTGAACCGGATGCTCAAGCGCTCCGACCTCGGCCCGGCCATCCCCTCGCACGGTCCGACCGGTGTGAGCCGTCGCCTCCTGGAACAGGTGCCGGAGGCGAGCATTGGCGTACCCCCGTTGATGCAGGCCCACGCCATCCGCACCGGCCTCAGCGCCGGGATCGCAGCCCACATTCCCCACAGTGAACTGGGCTCCGTGAAGCGGGGCCGGGAGCACGGCATCAACATCGCCGAAACGATCATTGGCGACTGCCTGGAGGCGATCTGTCTGGTCGAGGGGCGCCCGTCGGACCGGGCGGGGCACATTGGCTATCATCATCAGCGGCGGTTCGACACGCTCAGCCTCGTGCCCCCCGCACAGTCCGGGCACACTGTCTCTGTTTAGCGCAGCCGGAGGAGGTGCGCCGGTGAACAATCTTGACGTGGCCCGTGCCCTCTACGAGATCGCCGATCTCCTGGAGCTCAAGGATGAGGACGGCTTCAAGGTGCGTGCCTACCGGAAGGCCGCACAGGCGATCGAACTGCTACTGGAAGGCGTGGACGAGGTGGCCCGGCGGGGCGCCCTGACGAGCATCCCCGGCATTGGCAAGGCGATTGCCGAGAAGGTGACCGAACTGCTCCGCACCGGGCATCTCGCCTACCTCGACGACCTGCGCCGGGCGGTGCCGCCCGGAGTCGGCGAGATGACCCGCGTGCCCGGGCTGGGCGCGAAGACCGCAGCCCTCCTGTACAGCCGTTTGGGCATCAATAGCCTGGACCGGCTGGAGCTGGCCGCCCGCCAGCATGAGCTCCGGGACCTCCCGGGTATGGGGCCCAAGAAAGAGGCGGCCATTCTCGATGCGCTCGCCAAGATGCGCACCCGCAATGAGCGCATCCCCATCGGTTCGGTCCGACCCCTGGCCGAGGCGCTGGCCGGCTATCTGCGGCTGCACCCGGCAGTCACGCAGGCGGATCTGGCCGGCTCAATCCGGCGGCGGGAGGATACCGTTGCAGATATCGACCTGGTCGCGGCATCTGATGCGCCGGCTGATGTGATCGCCTACATCAAGCGGCTGGAGATTGCCGGCGATGTGGTGTCGGAAGCGCCGGACCGCATCGAGCTGATGACCAGCCTGGGGCGCCGCATGGACGTGCGCGTCGTGCCGCCCGGCCGCTATGCGCTCACCCTGCTGGAGACAACCGGGTCACGTGCGCATCTGGAGGCGCTGGGCCCGCTGACGCCGGCGCCCACGGAGGCCGAGATCTACGCCGGCAAGGGTCTGCCATACATCGAGCCGGAACTGCGGGAGGGACGCGGCGAGGTGGAGGCGGCCCGGGACGGCCGTCTGCCGCATCTGCTGACCGAGCGCGATCTGAAGGGTGACCTGCACGCCCACACCCATGCTTCCGATGGCCATGCGACCGCCCTCGAGATGGCGGAGGCCGCCCGGGCGCTGGGCCATCAGTACCTCGCCATTTGCGACCACTCGCAGTCCCTGGTGATCGCCGGCGGGCTGAAACCGGAGCAGGTGCGCATGCAGGGCGCAGAACTGCGCCGCCTGAACCAGGGCTTCACGGACTTCCGGCTGTTGCGCGGCTCAGAAGTGGACATTCTAAGGGACGGCTCCCTTGACTTTCCGGACGAGTTGCTGCGGGACCTGGACGTCGTCGTCGCCTCGATCCACAGCCTGATGAAGCTGGACGAGGAGACCCAGACGGAGCGGCTCGTGCAGGCGATCAAGAATCCGCATGTCGATATCATCGCTCACCCGACGGGGCGCGTGCTGGGCCGGCGCGACCCATACGCGCTCAATATCGAGCGGGTGGTGGACGCATGCGCCCGCACGGGCACGGCCCTGGAGATTTCGGCGAGCCCCGCCCGGCTGGACCTGAGCGACATCCATGCCCGCCTTGCGAAGCAGCGCGGGGTGAAGCTGTCCATTGATACGGACGCACACACCACCCACGAACTGGAACTGCTGCCGCACGGCGTCGGACAGGCGCGCCGGGCCTGGGTCGAGGCGGGAGACGTGGTGAATGCCATGGACCTGGCGCCGCTGCTGGCCTGGCTGGCGAAGGAGAAGGGATAATGTGCTCACCTTGGCCCAGTTTCTGTCCCCTGACTGGCTGATTCAAGCATGGGCGCATGTGCCCGTCCTGTTTGTGCGGACGATCATCAGCTTCATCACGGTGCTGGTGGTGGTGCGCTGGACGGGCAAGCGCTCGATCGCCAACCTCGCCCCGTTCGACCTCGCCATGGTGATCATGATCGGCGAGGTGGCGGCGATCCCGATTGCGGAGGTGGATGTGGACTTGCTGCACGGCATCCTGCCGGTCGCCCTGATCGGCAGCCTGCACGTGGTCACTACCTGGCTGGCGTTGCGCAGCAACACCTTTGAGCAGTGGACGGAAGGTTCTCCCACGCTGCTGGTGAAGGACGGGCAGGTGCTGAGGACGAATCTTATCAGGGAACGGGTCAGCATGGCCGATCTGATGACCGCGCTCCGCCACAAGGAGGTCACGCGGCTTCCCGAGGTGGAGCAGGCCTGGATTGAGCATGCGGGCGGCATCAGCGTCATCCGGAAGCCGGAAGAGCGGCACGCGGAGCTCAAGCAGCTGATCGAGGAGGTCGTGCAGGCCCACGGCGCCCGCATCCGCCAGGAGCTGGCGGAACTGCTGGAGCGTCACCTGTCGAAACCGGGAGGGTGAGCGCGTGCCAGTCTTTCTATGCTTTATTGATGGTGTCGGCCTGGGCGCCGACGACCCGGCGGTCAACCCGCTGGTCCTTGCCCGTATGCCGGCCCTGCGCTCGCTGCTGGGCGGGCGCCCGTTGGTCCGGGGGGCGGTGCCCTGGACGGCGCCGGGCCTGAAGGTGGTCGCGACGGATCCCCGGCTGGACGTACCCGGCCTGCCGCAGAGCGCCACCGGCCAGACGACGATTTTCACGGGCACGAACGCGGCGCAGGCGATTGGGCGGCACCTGTACGCCTACCCCACGCCGAACCTGCGGGCGATTCTGGAGGTGCACTCGATCTTCAAGCAGGTCAAGGCGCTGGGGCGCCGGGGCACGTTTCTGAACGCCTTCGGACCGCAGTTTTTCACCTGGGTGGCAGAGGGGCAGCCGCTCCATCCGGACCGGCGCTACCGGCCGTCGGCGTCCACACTGGCGGCACTGGCTGCCGGGGTTGAGGCGTTTCGGAGCGTCGAGCAGCTGCAGGCCGGGGAGGCCGTGGCGTTTGACATCGACCATACGGTGATGCGTGAGCGCGGCTACGCGCTGCCCATGCTTGACCCGGCCGAGGCGGGGCGGCGGGCCGCACGGATCGCCGGCGATCACGACTTCGCGCTCTATGAGCACTTCCTGACGGACAAGGCCGGCCACGCCCGGGACATGGCCGAGGCAATCCGGGTGCTGGAGCGGCTGGACGCCTTCCTGGGCGGGCTGCTGGAGGCGCTGCCCCCGGACGTGCTCCTGGTGATCACCAGCGACCACGGGAATATTGAGGACCTCTCGGTGAAGAGCCACACGCTGAATGACGTCGCGACCATTCTCAAGGGTCCGGGGGCGGAGGCTGCCGCCGAGCGGATCCGGAGCCTGACGGACATCACTCCCGCGATCATCGCCGCCATCACCCACGCAGACGGGGTGGCTTGAGGGCCCGCCGCAGCCAGCCCGCCACATGTGCGCGGCCAAACGCTCAACCCCCGCCACCGCCACCTGACCCTGGCGGCACGGGGAGGCCCCTCACCTGCCAGCTCGTTCCGTCCAGCCACACCTCGAACCAGCCCTGGCCCTGGATCATTTGCATGTGTATCTTATAGCGCTGTGGACCCGTACGCTCGACACTGATAATCTGCTTCGGCATATCCTGCTGAGCGGCGTGAGCTGCCGTCAGCCAACTGCGGACCGCATCGAAGAGTTCCCGGTTCAACTGCTCCCGGGTCTGCGCGATCTGCGGGTCCGGACGGCTGCCGCCGCCCACCCGCGCGGCGCCATCGATCCGGCCGAGAATGAGCCCGGCCGCCACCACCATGACCATGAAGCTCTTACGAACCCACCCGTCCACCATCGCCGCATCACCCCTCCGCGGCTAGTTGGAACAATCTATGGAACCTTTGCCGACTTCATACGTCTTGAAGGTGGTGAAGGGTTGCGCAGCGCCAACTCTGTGTGGCGCATGCAACCGGCCTTTTTATTGCTATTTTGACGTGCGCAATTTAAACGCTACTACCTGGTAAGAAAGGAGCCCACATGGACGAGAAAACCCTGCGAACGCTTGAGTTCGCTAAGATACGTGACATCCTCTCCGACCGCGCCGCAACCGTGCTGGGCAAGGAGCTCTGCACCGACCTGACCCCCTCCGCCGAATTTCTCGAGGTTCAGCACCGGCAGGCCCAGACCAGCGAGGCGCGCCGCCTGTACATGGGCGGGCGTTCGATTCCCCTGGGCGGCATCCACGACCTGCGTGCGTCGGTCCAGCGCGCCCTGCGGGGCGGCATGCTCGAGCCCCACGAACTGCTGGACGTCGCCGACACCGCTGCCAGCGGGCGCCGGCTCAAGCGCTTCCTCCAGGAGAATCAGGACGAGGCGCCCATTCTCGCGGCGATCGCGAACATGATCGGCGCTTTTGGCAACCTGGAGACCGAAATTCGCAGGGCGATCACCGAGCACGCCGAGGTCTCGGACGACGCCAGCCCTGCGCTGGCGCAGATCCGGCGCGGCCAGCGCACCATCCAGAACCGTATCAAGGAACGGATGGACTCCTACGTGCGGGGACCGGGTGTGAAGTACCTGCAGGACCCGATCGTCACGATCAGAGATGACCGTTATGTCATCCCGGTGAAAATTGAGTACCGCGGCCAGGTGCCCGGCATCGTTCACGACCAGTCCGGCAGTGGCTCGACCCTGTTTATTGAGCCGATGGCCGTCGTCGAGATGAACAATGAGCTGAAGGAGCTCGCCCTGAAGGAGCGGGCGGAGGTCGCCCGCATCCTTGCCCGGCTCTCCGCCCTGGTCGGCCAGGAGGGCGACTCCCTCGCCGACTCCCTGCGCGCCTTCGCCCAGATCGACTTCGCCAGCGCCAAGGGCAAGCTCTCCCTGGAGCTGGACTGCGTGGAGCCGGAGCTGGAGCGGGCGCCGATGCTGGAGATCCGCAGGGGCCGCCACCCACTGCTCAAGGGGAACGTCGTCCCGATGGACGTCAACCTCGGCGTCAGCTTCGACACCCTGGTGATCACCGGTCCGAACACCGGCGGCAAGACCGTCACCCTCAAGACCATGGGCCTGTTCGTGCTGATGACCCAGTCCGGCCTGCACGTGCCTGCGGGCTTCGGCACCCGCATGGGCATCTTCGATCAGGTCTTCGTCGACGTCGGTGATGAGCAGTCGATCGAGCAAAGCCTGTCGACGTTCTCCAGCCACATGACCAACATTGTCCGCGTCATTGACAGCATCGACGGCCATGCGCTCGTGCTCGTGGATGAGCTGGGCGCCGGCACCGACCCTGCCGAGGGCGCCGCCCTGGCCATGTCGATTCTGGAGCACCTGCACGCCCGTGGCGCCAAGACCATCGCCACGACGCACTACAGCGAGCTGAAGACGTTCGCTTACAGCCGGCCCAGGGTTGAGAACGCCTCCGTCGAGTTTGATGTGGAAACGCTTCGCCCCACTTACCGGCTGCTGATCGGCGTGCCGGGCGCCTCCAACGCCTTCGAGATCTCGAAGCGGCTGGGGCTCTCCCCGCTGATCGTCGACCGCTCCCGCCAGTTCCTGACCAAGGAGAAGGAGAACGTCGAGGACCTGCTCGCAAGCATCAACGCGACCCGGACCGAGCTGGAGCGGGAGCGGGCTGAGGCGGCCCGGCTCCGCCAGGAGGCCCAGGCCATGAAGGCCGAGTATGACCAGCGGTACTCGGGCGCTCAGCAGAAGGCGAACGATGCCGTCGACAAGGCGCGGGCCCAGGCGACGAACATCCTGGCACAGGCCCGGCGCGAGGCCGACGCGGTGATCGATGAGCTGAAGTCCGCCCTCAAGCAGCAGCGCGAGGCAGAGCGCACGCAGACGATCCAGTCGGCCCGCAAGCGGCTCTCCAATGCCCGCCAGGCGCTGGAGGGCGAGGGCCGCCCGGTGCAGCGCGCCGGCGAGCCGCCCAAGGGGCTCAAGGCAGGGGACGCCGTGATCATCGTTTCGCAGGGGCTGCCCGGCTACGTGCTGACTGAGCCCGACGGCTCAGCCAATGTGATGGTGCAGGCCGGCATCATGAAGGTGACCGTGCCGCTGGCCGACCTGGCGCGGGCGGAGGAGTCCCCCGAACCGAAGAAGAGCCGGGCGGGCGCCGGCGGCCGGAACACCGGCGGACGCAGCGCTGCCGTGGCCAAAGCCCAGACCATTGCCACGGAGGTTGACCTGCGCGGCCTGATGGTTGAGGAGGCGCTGGACCGGGTCGACAAGTACCTGGACGACGCCGTGCTGGCCGGCGCGCCCCAGGTCCGCATCATCCATGGCAAGGGCACGGGCGCCCTGCGCAAGGCGATCACCGACCAGCTCCGCAGCGACTCGCGCGTCTCGTCCTACCGCCTCGGCCTGATGGGCGAGGGCGGCGACGGTGTCACGATCGCAAAACTCATCGATTAGCCAAAACGGAGAAGGTATCTAATTTAGGGTGCAGAATCTTTCGCGATGGAATTAGTATTCGTGTAGGGGGAAGCGACCCGATGCCGCACGATGCGCCTATTCTCGTCGTCGATGATGACCCTAAGATCGTCTCGCTCATTTGCCTGTACCTGGAGCGGGACGGGTTCAGAACCATCTCCGCCTTTGACGGCGCCACAGCGGTGGATATGGCTCAGAAGCATTCGCCGCTGTTGGTGGTGCTGGATTTGCTCTTGCCCGGCCTGACTGGCCTGGAGGTCTGTAAGCGGATGCGGGAGCGCAGCGATGTGCCCGTCCTGATGCTGACCGCCAAGGTGGAGGAGGACGACAAGCTCGCGGGGCTGGCGCTGGGCGCTGACGATTATATGACCAAGCCGTTCAGCCCGCGGGAGGTCGTCGCACGGGTCCGGGCGATCCTGCGGCGGACGGGGACGCTGAGCGAGCGACGTCCCAAGCTCTCCCTGCACGGCGTGCAGGTGGATTTGGACCGGCATCGGGTGCGGGTGAACGACATTGAGGTCTACCTGACCGCGTTCGAGTTCAAGCTCCTGGTCGCGCTGATGGAGTTCCCCGGCCGCGTCTTCAGCCGGGAGCAGCTGCTGGCGCAAGTCTATGCCTACGATGAAATGTATGTGGTCGACCGGACGATCGACGTTCATATTGGCAAGCTGCGGCAGAAGATCGAGACCGATCCCACGCGCCCCGAGCGGATCCTGACGATCAGGGGCGTGGGCTATAAGTTCCGCGAGGCGGGTCATGAGGAATGGGCTGGATAAAGGAGTGCCTGACCAGCCGTCAGACGCGCCTCTGGCTGCTTGCGATCACGCCGCCGACCCTGACGTTGCTGTTGACTGGCATGATCCTCACGGCCGTCCACAGGGCGCATGTGGAGGCGCTGCTGGCCAAGGGCGTGGTGCCGTCTGCGGCGCAGTTGAGCGCGGCCTTCGCAAGTGGTTATGTACTGGCGGCCGGCGTGCTGCTGTTGCTCGTGCTCAGCACATTGAGCGGACTGTATGCGAACAAGCTGGCGGTCAGTCCGTACTGGATGGTCGCGCGGGTCACCCGGGAGCTGGCTGTCGGCAACTACGCGGCCCGGGCGGAGCTGAACCGCCAGGGCACAAGGCCGTACCAGGAGCTGGCCACGGGCATCAACATCCTGGCTGACGCCCTGGAGCGCACCGAGCGGTTGCGCCGGGAGCTGGTCGCCAACCTGGCCCACGAGATCCGCACCCCGCTGACGAATCTCCAGGGCTATCTGGAGGCGCTGCGGGACGGCGTGATCCAGCCGAGTGAGGACGCCCTCACCTCTCTTCATGAGGAGGTGATGCGGCTGGTCCGCCTGGTGGATGCCCTCCACCAGCTTTCCCGCGCCGATGCGCTGCGGCAGCAGCCGCTCCAGTTCACGCTGACCGATCTGGACAGCACGGCTGAGCGGCTGGCGCGGGTGAACAAGCCGGATGCGGACATGCGGGGCATGAAGCTCTTCCTGGACCTGGGCGCCCGCCGGATGCCGGTGGCGGTACATGCGGACTCGGTCGCACAGGTGATGCGCAACCTGCTGCGCAACGCGGTCATGTATAGCGATGAGGGCGGGACAGTTCGGGTGCAGACCGCCATCACGCAGGGCGCTTACCGCTTTGTGGTCATGAACACGGGGCCGGGGATCCCGCCGGAGGACCTGCCGCTCATCTTCAACCGGTTCTACCGGACGGACCGGGCGAAGCAGGGCGCGGGCGGGGTGGGAATCGGACTGGCCATCTGCAAGGAGCTGGTCGAGGCGCACGGCGGCCGGATCGGGGCCGAGAGCAAGGGCGGGTGGACGAGCGTTTGGTTTGAGTTGCCTGCCGACCCCGGGACCAGGCTGGATGCTCCAGACTAAGCGAAGGAGGCAGGACGTTATGTCCTGCCTCCTATTTTTATAGGCGATAGCTTTCGCCTGGACGCGCCGGCGTTTTATATGGCCACGGATTACACGGATTCCACGGATTTGGAAATACAAACACAGATGACCAGGTGAACATGTTTTTATATATTTATATCCGAATCTGTGTAAGCCGTGAAATCCGTGGCTAATAAATGATTTATTCATGAGCTGCGCTTTACACCACAAACTCCGACGGAATCCCAAAGTACTGCTCGCACGCCCGCCGCACGGCATCGACCTTCTCCGGGGGGCAGAAGACATACGTCCGCCAGAGCGACTCATACTGATTGGCCATGGCCCGCACTTCGCCGGCGTTCGTGCCCACCTGGTAGAGCGGGGCGATCCCTGCCCGGGCTTGGACCGGCACCGCCACCTCTTTGAAGAAGGAGGCCTTGGGGCAGTACAGGATCACCTGGCCGGGCTTCAGCCGGACCTTCGCGGCGATGGCGTTCTCCACCGCCTCCCGCTCGGGCGACTGGCCGGCGTACTTTGCGATAAAGCCTGCCTGCTCCGCACCGAGCGAGACGCTGGAGAGCACGTAGGCCCGCTTATAGAGTCTGCGGGTGGTCACGCCCTCCACCAGCTGAGCTGCCACGGCCGGGCCCGGCAGCCGGGCCAGCAGGTCGAGGAACGTCTGGTCGCCCAGGTCGTAGAGCGCCTCCTCACGCAGGGCGCCCCTGGCATGCAGCTCCACCGCCTTTGAGATCATCGCTCCTGAAGCGATCTTGGCGTGGTGCAGGTAGATCCGCTCGGTCAGCATGTAGCGCATGCGCAGCAGGTGCAGGACCTCCGTGCGGGCGTCCGGCCGGTCGATGCCGTGCTTGACCATATTGATCAGCAACTGCCCCTGCTCCAGGGTGAAGTACGCGAAGATGCGGTCATCGTAGTCCTGGCGCAGCCCCGCAAAGAAGGAGTCGCGGCGCAGGTAGTCAAGCAGGTCGGCATCGATCGTGCTGGAGACCACCTGACCCATCCACGGGGTGGGGGGCGCGCCTGTCAGAATCCCCCGCACCACATCCAAGGCGCCGATCTCAGCCAGGGTCCTGCCCAGTTCCGAGTGGGCGCCCAGGAAGTGGTCCAACCGCGGCCCGGCATCATGCCGGGGAAAGATCTCCCGTTCATCCTCAAAGGTATGACCGTAAGGAATGTGGGTGACGTCGTGGATGAGGATGGCCAGCCGGACCAGTTCGGCATCCTGCTGATCAATGTGATGGCCGGCCAGGCGCAGGTGCTCCAGGATCCGGTGGGTGGCCGCGAGAGCGCCGAGGCTGTGGTCAAACCGGGTGTGAACGCAGCCGGGGAAGACCAGGTGGGCGGTGCCGAGCTGTTTGATCCCGCGCAGCCGCTGCATCTCCCGCGTGTCCAGCACCCGGGTTTCGTTCTCAGTCAGGTAAATGTCCCCGTGGACGGGGTCCCGGAGCAGCAAGGAAACCACCTCAATGTGCGCTACTAGCCAAACTTGACGACAGGTAACGTTCGCCCGTCGCAGGAGCAACCCCTGCTTCTGCGCGTCTGACGGACGGTCTAAGAGCGGACAGGCCGCCGCACCCAATAAATAGGGCTCGCTCATAGAGGAATTATTTCCTGGCCTGTAGAAGTTTTACAATATCGCTTCCAACATGCCCCAGGGGGGAACAAGCATTGCGGCCTAACCATCCGTGGCAAGCCTTGGGGTTCATTTATCTGGTGGACGCAGCGGCCCTGTTCATGCTGGCGGCGCAGTTGCTGCACGGTCAGCACTTCACCGTCGCTGAGTGGGTCGCGGCCGGTGCGTTTGCCGCAGGTATGGCGGGCGCCCGCATCATGACCGTGTTCGGCGCCAGCAGTGACGGCATTGGCTACGGCTGGTTCATGGCGGTCGAATTCGCCATCATCGCGGCGCTGCCGATCCCGCTGGCCTGCATGGTCCACCTGCCCGTCGCCCTGGTGGAAGTGCTGCACCGAATCCGGCGGCGGCTGCCGGAACCCTTTCTCAGCCCTCATTACAATGCGGCCGCGTCCATTGTCTGCGCGTTTGCGGCCGGTCACTCCCTCCGCTGGTTCAGCAGCGTCGCCGGGCAGACGGACCTCTGGCGTACGGTGATTCTCCTGCCCGCCGCCGCCCTGTTCATGGCCGTACAGTATCTATTGGTGCAAACACTCGTCAGCCTGGACAAGCGGCTGCCCTGGCACAAGACCAGCGTTTTCCACGTGGACAGCATCATCGGCGACATCATGATGACCCTGGTGGGCGCACTCATCGGGCGCTTGTATGAGCTGGACCGCAGCACCATCCTGCTGACGCTGGTGCCGCTGGCCCTCCTCCAGCGCACGTTGCAGCGCATCCAGGTCGCCAAGCTGGCCGATATGGACTCAAAAACGAACCTCTATAACTACCGCTATCTGGACGTCCAGCTGAATGAAGAGGTGCGCAAGGCGACCCAGTCTGGCCGCTCCCTCAGCCTGATCTTCGGGGACATGGACTACCTGCGGGACATCAACAACACGTATGGCCATCTGGCCGGTGATCGGGCGCTGAAGGCTGTCGCCAGGGTGTTCAAGCGGTTTGCCCGCCAGGGCGATGTAGCGGCGCGCTTCGGGGGCGAGGAGTTTGTGCTGCTGCTGCCGGGCATGGAGCGGGAGCAGGCCTGGGAAATTGCCCAGCAGATCCGGCAGGACACCGCCACGCACCGCCTGGCAACGGATGACGGCGGGGTGTTTTCTGTGACCATCAGCCTGGGGCTCGCGACTTTCCCGGTGGATGCGAACACGGTGCAAGGCCTGATCAAGGCGGCTGACGAGGCGGTCTACACGGCGAAGCACAACGGCCGGAACCAGGTGTGCGTCCACCAGCGAACGGGGGTGGTCGTGTGAAGTGGGCACCCCTGCTGACGGGGAGTCTGATTGGGACGCTGACAGTGTCCGGGAGTCTGGCGCTGTACGACGTGCTGCGGCACCCGGCGCCCCTGTTGGGCCGGGGACAGGCGGTCATCCTGATCCTTGCCGTCTGCCTCAACCTCGTCAGGGTGGACCTCTTTCACTACTGGTATACCAAGAGCCGGCAGTCAAACGCCGCCAGCCTTGGCGTGGTGGGGGCGTTCCTGGCGCTCGGGCTCTACGGCGTGGGCATGGCGACCGTGGCCGCCCTGCTGCAGGGCCTGGTGTACGCGATCGTGCGGCGTACGGCCTGGTACCGGGCGCTGTTCAACATCGGCCTGCTGACAACGGCCGCCTATGTCGCCGGCCTCGCTTACGACCGCCTGGTCCCGCATCCTGCCAGCTGGGACGCCCGGCTGGTAATGGCATCCGTGGCGGCGGTCACCCTTTCGTTTGTGCTGCAGCGCCTCTGCCTGACGGTCGTGATCAGCCTGTCCGTCAATCGCCCTTTCGGGGCCGTGTGGGGGGACAACCTGGTCTGGATGGTGGTACAGCAGGCGGGGCTGGGCCTGGTCGGGCTGCTCCTGGGCCGCTTTGTCGGGCTGGGTATGACCGCGGTCGGGGTGGTGCTACTGGGCTCACCCCTGATGCTCCTGCATTACAGCTACATGACCTTCGCCGAGCGCACCAAGGACTATGTCCGGGAGATCGAGTCGGCCAACAGCGAACTGGCGAAGCTGAACGACGAACTGCGGGCGACCAACGATGAGCTAATTCAGACCTTCGGTGCGATCCTGGACGCCCGGGACCGTTATACGTATGGCCACTCAGCGCAAGTCGCGACCTACGCGGTCGCGCTGGGTGAGAAACTGGGTCTGTCACAGCCAGAACTGGAGCGGCTGCGCCAGGCGGCCCTGCTGCACGACATCGGCAAGGTGGGCATCCCCGAATCGGTCCTGCTCAAGCCCGGGCCGCTCGATCCGCATGAACGCCGGGTGATGCAGGCTCATGCCGAGATCGGGTACCGGATCACGTCTCAGGTGCACAGCCTGGCGCACGTGTCGGAAATTATCCGGCAGCACCACGAGTGGATGGGCGGGGGCGGTTACCCGCTCAAGCTGAAGGGGGAGCAGATCTTGCTGCCGGCCCGGATCATCGGGGTTGCGGACGCCCTGGACACGCTGGTTTCGGACCGGCCTTACCGGAAGGGCAAGCCGGTCGAGGTCGCCTTTCAGGAGATTCGCCGCTGTGCGGGAACCCAGTTCGACCCGCAGGTGGTTCAGGCGCTCGAGCAGTTGTTTCGGGAGCGCGGCGGCCTCTGGTTCGCCAACTCGGCCGCGGGTGTGGGCGCCAGCCCCCTGGCACTGGAGCTCGCCGCCGCCATGGAGCCGCCCGGGACTTAAAGCGGGAGTGGTAAGCCGTAAACGCCCCGCACCCTACGATCGTAGGGTGCGGGGCGTTTACGGCTTACCACTCCCGCTTTAAGTCCCG
>JAQBPS010000551.1 GCA_028287415.1 Bacillota bacterium
AAATGCCACCGTTGCCATACGGCGATACGCTCCAGGAAGCGCTGCGCCCAAGCCTGGCAGCGATACGCGCAGCGTTGCTGGACAGCATCACCGAGGATCGGCGGAAGGCAATACTGGGGCTGCTGCATCTCCCGCATGGGCATGACGACCAGTCCCCTGAGGGAATCGCGGAGCTGGCCCAGGTGCTGGCAAAGCTAGCGCTGGGCGGCGAGCTGGATCTCACTGCGGGCGATGCCCGCCACACCGCCCTCTGGGCCGGCCGCACCCTGGTCGCCATCCTGCGTGGGAGCCGGAACGCCCGTCCCGCCCAGCTCGTAGCGGACTACTGCTCCCGGCTGTACCAGGCGGATGAACGAGCCGAGTTCAGCCCGTACGGCAAATCAGTGGTGCTGCTGGAGCACTTCGGCGTCTGTGAGGCGGTCAGCATCTATCATCCGACGGGATCCGACCAAGAGTTCATCGTTACGGAGGACCTCAGCCGCGACACGGCATCGCCGGCGCCCGGACTCCGCTACTGCGGCCTCGGAACCCTCCAGTCGCTGATCGACGACTGCGCCGATGAACACGAGGCCCGGGACCGCCTGAAGGAGGTGGGCTGATGGAACCGCTGCTGGAACTGGTCGCTGCGTATGTACGGGCGCATGCCCTCGGGGAACCGATCGTCGACCCCGCACACCTGCCCGGAACCTGCCCGCTGGCGGTCCGGACGGAGGGCTCGCTGGCCTTCTTTCGGCAAACAGCGGCGGACCGGCTGGAAGAGCAATGGCGCGAGGCCCAGACGGAGATTGCGGAACTGCCCGCAGAGCGCTTACCGCTCCGCAAACTGTACCTCACCCTGCTTGTCCCTGACTCGGACATGCCCCTGCCGGTCTGGCAGCATATCATGCGCGACCTGCACGTTTGTCGAAAGCTAGTGGTAGCTGCCGCCCGCCAGCCCATGGACGATTGGATTGGCGGACTACCCTTCCTGCGGATCCCCGAGAAGGCATTGCGGCCCCGGGTGATCATCACTCCGGCGGATGCGCTCTACCAGGCTGGTTTCCGGGCCGACTTGGCGAACCATCTGCTCGCCCGCAGCGCGGAAAAACTGATGCCGGAGTTCGGCAAGGGCGACGTCCTACGCGACATCGGTGAGGCGGCCCCGCGGGCGATGGAACTGAGAGCCCACGCTACATACCGCCGGCTACACAAGATCGATATTCAGAACTTTCGCCCCTTCGCCAGAACGCGAACGCTCCCACTGGATGCCGACCTGACCCTGATCTACGGCCCGAACGGAAGCGGCAAATCGAGCGTTGCCCAAGCCCTGGAGTGGGCCGTCATCGGCGAGGTATCCACGCTGGAACAGAAACACGATGATATCGGTACGGGCGACAAGATACCGCCGTATATCAACGTGATGAACCCCGACAGCCCGGCGGTGGTGCGGCTGCATGTACAGGACGAGTCTGGCGGCGGCGAGTGCGTGCTGGAGCGGCAGGTCGACCGGGATGGCCACAACACCATCCGATGGGGCGGGCGGCACACTTCAATCTCTGACGTGCTCACCCAGGTGCTGGACGCCAACCTGCCCGTCATCCCGCACTATAAATCGCTCATGGTGATGGCCCGCCAGTCGCATTTTCTGGATCAGGAGACCATCCGGGACTTCCTCTCCACCAATGCTGCGAACCGTTACAGTGCGCTGGCAAACATGGTTGGCACGGTGGACTTCGAACGCGCGCGGGACAAGCTCAAAGACGTGGCAAAAGCGCTGGAGAACAACCGAGCTGAGGCCCAGCAGGCAGAGCAGGAGGTGATGGCGCGGCTGGAGGGCGAGCGCCGCCTACTTGCCGACCTCCGCCTCCAACTTGAGCGTGCCGGAACGGACGGCGGCAGCATGCTCAATCTGTCCGGAGCCGCGGCTGAACTCGCCACGGGCAGCGCCGACCTGGGCCTGCCCGTCCGCCCGGAGGTTCCCGCCGACACCGCCGGGCTCGAGCATTACGCCCAATCGCTCCTGGACGGGCTCGAGGCCGCCCGGCCCGTTGCCCAGGAACGGCATGCCCGGCTCGCCGCCCTGGCCGCCCAGGAACCGCACGCCCACAAGGCCACTGAGGACGCTGTTGAACTGCGTGACCGCCAGGCCGCAACCGAGCGGGATCTGACAGTCATCCAGGCGGAACTGGCGGCCATCGAGGGGATTTTGGCGGGCCGGCGCGTCCAACGGGAGGCCGCCGAGGGTGCGTGGGCGGAAAGCCAGCAGCAGGCGCGGGCGGCTTCCTCCCGCCTTACGGCCATGCAGGCTCTGGCGGAGGCTGGCCACTCCTGGATGCGGGCTCGCCAGGCCGAGGCAGATGCAGCGGCTGAGCTTAAAGCTGCGGAGGTCGGGGCCCGTGAGGTGCGGGCCGCGGCGGACGCGACAACGGCCCGCGGCCGGGCCCTCGTCGCCCACCAGGAGCGGCTGCGAGATCGCCTCGCAATCCTGGCAGAGCTGCGCAACCGGCTGCCGGCCGTGGAAGCGGCAAGCGCCACGGAGCAGCAAGCCGGGCAAGCGTTGGCAGATCTGGCCCGCCGGCAGGCGGCCGAGCAGAGGGAGCTCCAAACCGTGCTCCGCAACCTGGCGGAAGTTGAAAACCAGGTCGCCGAGCTGTCAATGAGGGTCAGGCAACTGGAGCAACGCTGCGCTGAACGGCAGCGGCTGCTCAGCGCCCTCTCTCGCCATCTGGACGGCTCTCGCTGCCCGCTGTGTGCGCATGATTGGGAGGAGGCGGAGCTACTCTACCGGCAGGTGCAGGAAGCTCTGCGGGAGAGCCCTCCTGAGTTGCTCACAGCGCAGCAAACCATGGCCGCGGAGGCCGGGCGCCTCGACATGCTGCAGCTTGAGCGGGACCAAGCTACAATCAGGCTGTCCACGCTGGAGGCCGAAGCCCGCGAGTGGGAGCGCCGGGCGGCGAGGGCCAGGGCAACGATCGTGGAGTGGCAGCGCCTGGCCGCCACCGTGGCGGACGGCGAGCCCCTCCCTCTATCACCATCCGCAGCATTGTTGGAGCGCTGGGAAGCCGCCTGCCGTGGGGCTGACCGATCGGCCGAGCTGACTGCACTCGCACCCGAGCGCAGCGCGTCAGAGCAGCGTGCAGCGACCGCGGAAGCCAGACGAAACACGGCCAGCCAGGCGCTTCAGGCAGCCGCGGCGGCTACAATCCGAGCAGAGCCGCGCTACCGGACGGCCGAACAGGCTGCGCCAGCCGGCGTCTCCCGGCCCGTCCCGGGCCCGGACGAGGTGGCCGCCGCCGAGCAGCAGCTGGAGGCCACCACTCGGGCCGCACAGACCGCTCTGGAATCCCTGCGCACGGCTCGGGAGGAACTCCAGGCTGCGGACGCCGCCCGGGGCGCCCGGACCCTGGCCCAGGCATCGGTGATGAGCCGCCTCGCGACCATCTCACAAGACCTCCGGGCGGCAGAGCAGCGCCACAGCACACACATGGCCGCTCTGGCGGGTGCTGACCTGTCCGATGAGCCCGGTGCCCCCGCCCGGGCACTGGCGGCATTGCAAGCTCGCCTGGCACGCCTCAACCAACTTAGCGAGCAGGCTACGTGGCTGGTTGGCGCCACTCAGGTTCGCCTACTGAACGACGCCGCGGCCGCGGCGGCCGAACAGGTCGCCCGAGTCGAGGAGGAGCTGGCGGAGGCTCATCGGCAGACGGAGCAGTGGGAGCGGGCGCTGACGCAGGCGGGCAACGCCACATCTGCCTTGAACGGCGCCCGGGCGGATGAACAGAACAAGCGACTGATGGACTATGAGCCGACGATCAATGAGATCTACCGACGGATCAATCCCCACCCATATTTCCCTGTGATTCGCCTTGAGCCCGTCGTGGGCGAGGACAAGGGCACGTTGACCATGCACGCCAGCACACCGGATGGCAGGGCCCGCCTCCCCGTACAGCGCTACTTCAGCATGGCCCAGTCCAACGTGGTGGCCCTCAGCATCTTCCTGGGCACCGCCCTCCTGCAAACGTGGTCCGGCCTGCGCCTGATCTGCATTGATGACCCGATCCAGCAGATGGACGAGTTCAACACCGTTGCGTTCCTGGACGTGCTGCATGGCGTCATCCAGCGGGGGCGTCAGGTCGTGCTGACCACGGCCAACAAGGAGTTCTACCAGCTGATGCTCCGGCGCTATGCCTACCTGAACCAGCATCGCACCCGGTTCCGGGCCTTGCGCCTCCGCTCAGTCAACCTGACGGAAGGCCCCGACATCGCCGATGATTCGCCGTGTTTCCTGCCCGACGGCATGGTCCGGTTGGGTCCACCAGTGGCCAGCACGTAAACGTGACCAAAGCCCGCCTCACAGGAGGCGGGCCAGGGCTGCGCTCAGCCCCTCTTCCACTTCGAGAACCAGCGCCGGGAGACACGCGGCATCACACCCCAGCGCCAGGCGGAGGGTTTACGTGGAACACCGCCACCCCTCCCAACGGTGACAAGGCCGGAGCGACCCTGCTCTCATACCGGACGGCCAGGTAGAGCAGGCCATACGGCGCCCAGGCCAGCAGCACAAACAGCTGAAGGGCAGGCCCCGCCACGGGCACCTCACCCAGAAAGAACCCGACCACCCCCAGCACCAGCGTTCCGCCCGCCAGCACGGCCGTCGTCATTACGACGTCGCCCGGGCGGCGGACAACAATGCGTACAGCCCTGCTGATGGCAGCACCTGCGCCGCAATCCTCGGCAATGGCGACATACTGCACGAACCCCACCATCACCACCAGAACCGGCGCCGCCAACAGCAGCGCAAAGCCGGCGCCGAGCACCGGACTCAGCCGGGCAAGCAGGCTCCACGCCAGGTACAACAGCAGCCCGAGCGGTAGTTGAAACACACACAGGGCGAGACACCGGCCCCAGTAGCGCAGGCCCGCCTGCCAGAACTCCCCGGCGCCCGGGGCCCGCCCCCGCTGCGCCCGGATCACCGCATCGTACAGCCCGCCTTTCGCAAGCGGGGCCACCGCCAGCCATATGATCCCCACCAACACCGCAGCCAGAAACAGCTTTCCCACCAGGGCGCCGCCCGTCAGGAGCGGTGCCGTGATGAGGGCTGCCACGAGCGCCACCAGACCGTAGAGCAGGATCGCAAACACGTATGCCGTCAGCAGTTCAGGCCAGTGCGCCACGTAGAGGCGCCAGGCCTTGCTCGCGACCACCTCCAGCCCCCCCTCTGTGCTTGAGCAGCCTCACCGCCGCCGCCCGGCTCCGGTACGGCGTGGTACAGCATATCGCGTGGGGGGCACGTACTAGAACAGCGTGTAACACCTGTGTAACGGCTCGTTGTTAGACTATGTCTAGCTTGTGAGACCGGCGGGAGGCACCCTACCCCCAACCCCTCGTCGCCAGTCTCGCATTGATACAGCTGCGCAGCACCCCTGTCCGCCTTAATACTGGGCAGGGGTGCTGCGCGTTTTTGTCGTCCTATATCACTTCGCCGGGGCGCACGTAGGTGCCGCTCTTGCCGCCGGTCTTCTTGACCAGGCGGACCTCGCCGACCACCATGCCCTTGTCGGCCGCTTTGGCCATGTCGTAGATCGTGAGGGCCGCAATGGTACAGGCAGTAAGCGCCTCCATCTCCACGCCCGTCTTGCCAACGGTGGCTACCGTGGCCTCGATGAAGATCCGGCTCGCCGGTTCGTCAAAGCGGAAGTCGACCGCGGCGCTCGTGATCGGAAGCGGGTGACAGAGCGGGATTAGCTCGCCCGTCTTCTTGGCCGCCATGATGCCGGCCACCCGGGCCACGCCGATCACGTCGCCCTTGGCGACGCCGCCAGACTGGATCAGGGCCAGCGTGGCAGGCTGCATGCGCACCTCGCAGCGGGCGGTCGCCACCCGTTCAGTTTCGGCCTTGGCGCCGACGTCAACCATCCGCGCACGGCCATGCTCGTCAATATGGGTGAGTTCCGCCACGCTGCTAACCCCCGATCCCATGCATGACGCGCAGGGTATAGTCGGACTCGGTGTCGCTGAAGTTGTGCTCCCGCGGCTTCTTGAGAATCGCATCCGACATGAGCGCCACGAGTTCCTCGACCGGGCGCTGCGGATCGCGCAGGACCGGCTTCAGGTCAACCTCATGGACGTGACCGAGGCAGGGGTTGATCTTACCGTCGGCGGAAAGGCGAATCCGGTTGCACTCGCCGCAGAAGCATTCGGTGACGGCGGAGATGAACCCGACCGTGCCCTTGGCCCCGGGAATGCGCCAGTACTTGGCCGGACCATTGCCCTTGATGCCCTCGCGGACCGGCTCCAGATCCTCAAACTCGCCCATGAGGCGCTCACGCATCTCAGCGGCGGGCACAAGGTTATCCCACGTGAACTGATACGCCTCCGAGAAGGGCATCACCTCGATGTACCGCACGTGGATCGGCCGGTCTACGGACAGCCGGGCCATGTCTGCGATCTCGTCGTCGTTCCAGCCCCGGATCACGACCATGTTCAGCTTGACCGGCTCCATGCCCAGCTCCAGGGCGGCGTCCACCGCCTCAAAGATCGGGCCGGGGTCGCCGTACAGGCGGGCCATCTTCTTGAACCGGTCCGGCTGAAGGGTATCGAGCGAGAAGTTGACCCGGTCCAAACCCGCGGCCTTCAGATCCTTCGCCATCGGGGCGAAGAGCAGGCCGTTGGTCGAGAGCGACACGTCCTTGATGCCCAGGGGCTTCAGCTGGGCGAGAAAGTCTACCAGGCCCGGGCGCACCAGCGGCTCACCGCCGGTGATCCGAATCTTGTCGATGCCCAGGCCGATCCCGGCCTTGATCACGTGCAGCAACTCATCGTACGAAAGGTATTCGTCACGGGGGCGGAGCTGGACGCCCTGCAGCGGCATGCAGTAGACACACCGGAAGTTGCAACGGTCGGTGACCGAGACCCGCATGTAGTTAATCTTTCTGCCCCACTGGTCGATCACATGGCTCACCCCTCACTTAAGTTTGGCTCAACCCGGCGGGTCCGGCCTGCCTCCCGGACATCGTAACCGCCCAGTTCGGCAACCGCCTGCTGAAAGGCCGGTGAGCGGACCAGGCCCA
>JAQBPS010000305.1 GCA_028287415.1 Bacillota bacterium
GGGCCGGACGGCCGACGGCGGGTCAGGCCGGGGGCGTCGATATCAACAGAAGGGCGTACATTTTGCGGGCCGCCCGCTGTGACACGCTACGACAATGCCAGCGGTTACAGCTTGCGGGCCGCTGCGAAGCCCGCAACCCGTGCGATATCGGTCGTGCGCTCAGCCCCCTCGGGCAGTACCGCCTGCGCCAATTCTGCCCAGGGTTGATCCAGGTGTGACCGGTCGAGCAGTGCCAGAACGCCACGGTCCGCGGTCGTCCGGATCAGCCGGCCCGTGCCCTGTTTCAGCTTCAGGAGCATCTCGGGGAGATCGACGGTCAGGAACGGGTCCTCGCCCCGGGCGGTTGCCTGTGCCCGCTGCTCACTAATCAGCGGGTCGTGGAGCGGGAACGGCAGGCGGGGAATGAGCACGCAGGAGAGCGCCTGACCGGGCACATCGACCCCCTCCCAGAAACTGGCCCCGACGAGTACCGAGGAGAGATCTTCCCGGAAAGATTTCAGCAGGGCGGCCCGCGCTGCGTCGCCCTCGTACAGGACCCGCCATGGCAGGCGCAGCTTGGCCAACGCCTGCTTGTATCGCCGGACCTCGGCGAGCGATTTCAGGAGCACGAGCGTGCGGCCCTGCATCGCCCGCAGTACCGCCGCCACCTCCGAGAGCTCCGCCTCAGACCCGGCCTCGTACACCAGCACCTGCTCTGCGAGGTTGAACGGCACACCCGCCCGAGAGGTCTCGTGCCGCGGCAGCTGAAGCGTGCGTGCCATGTAGTCCGCCTCCAGGGTGGCGGAGGAGAAGAGCACCGGGGTCGTGGCGGACAGGCGCTCCGGTGCCACCAGCGGCAGGGGCTTGCGCGGGACCACCCACAGATCGTCGCCTTCCAACCAGGCCACCGACTCGTCTGATTGGAAGAGCGAGAGCGCTGCCAGAATGCTGTCCAGGCGGGCCTGGTAAGCCCGCAGGGTGATCTCCGCACCGGTCCCCTCCTGCATCGACTCTTCCATGACCAGGTCATCCTGCATGGCCTCAAGGGCGCTCACCAGACGGGCCGCAGCCGCCAGTGCGGCGCCCTCCCGCACCACGTGGCGCTTTCCCTCCTCGGGCCCGGCCGACGCGCTGACCGCCGTCAGGAATGCCTCGCTCTCCCGCCGGACTGCTGCGATCAAAACGTCCGCCAGATGCGCCCGGCCCTTCGCCCTGGCCGCTGCCAGTGCACCTCGCAGCGCCGGATTCGCATAGCGCGAGAGGATCTGCTCAAGGGTCGCCTTCAGCTTTGGGGCGCTCAGTTTGTGGCCCTGCGCCCGTTGCCAGACATCGGGCACGTGGTGGCCTTCATCCAGCACGACCGCAGCGTATGCGGGGAGCAGGGGCATCTGCCCGAGGTCGAGCCGCTCTGCCCGGGTGAGGAGATCTTCCGCAAACCGGTGGTGGTCGGTGACGATCAGGTCAGCTGCCGCCCGGTAGTGCCGTCGGGCGGCAATCAGGTGACAGGTGCCCCGCTGTTTGCAAGTGTCACAAGGGAGGGAGGGATCCCACGCGACCTCGGCCCAGAGTTCGTCGGGAACGGTCGGCACTTCCGAGCGGGCGCCCGTCGTCGTTTCGCCGGCCCAGTTGCTGAGCGCTTTCCAACCCTTGGTGCGCTTCTCTGGGGAGTACCGCTTTACCTTGACCTTGCAGAGGTACTCTTCGGAATCGAAGGCCAACCGCGCGTCCACATTGAGGCCTAGAACGCGCGAAAGCGTCAGGATGTCGCCATCCGGGTTTGTCAGCTGTGACTGCAGCACGGCGGAGCCGGAGGCAACCACGACCGGGCGCCCCGTGAAGCGGGCGTACGCAACCGCGGGTAGCAGATAGGCAAAGGTCTTGCCGGTGCCGGTCCCCGCCTCGGCGAAGAGCGCAGTCCCGCTGACAAGCGCCCGCGCCATCTGGAAGCTGGTGTAGATCTGCTCTTCCCGCACTTCATAGCCAAGCTCCGGCAGGCGATCGTAGAACACATGTCCCAGCCATTCGATCAATCCCCGGCTGAACTCCTCACGGTTGCGCGCCGCGAACGGCAGCTTCGTCCAACTCATCGCCACGACGGTCGCCTCCCGAGCACCTGGGTGTTATAGCTTGCCTAGTGTATCGCAGTCGGATATAATATACTAGTCTTGAAATATGAGGAAATCCGTGCTATAATATCATGTAGAGAGATGGGTTATGACGCGTGTGTGTTGTAGCTCGTGACCCGTCGTTGCACGCACAAGCCCCGGGCATGCTGTAGCGTGCCCGGGGCTTGTGCGCGGTCCTGGCATCAGTACTTGGGCATGATGATGTTAAGTCATGCTCAGGTAAGGAGTGATCACATGCTCAGGCAACGTCCTGTGTGGTGGCTGATCGGCGGGGCGGTGGTGGTCGTGGGCCTGCTGGTGGCGAGCCGGGCTGCGACGAACCGCCCGGCGCCCCGGCCAGCCCAGGTCGCCCCGGTGGACGCACAACTCGGGCCGCGGCCGAAGGTGAAGGGCCCGGACTCGGCGCCGGCCAAAGTGGTCGAGTTCGCCGACTTCCAGTGACCGGGCTGCGGGCTTGCCCACAGGCAAGTCGAGCCGCAGTTAGCGGCGCTCATCACTGCCGGCAAGGCTCAGTACATATTCAAGCATTTCATCGTCGTCGGCCAGGAGTCGCTCTGGGCCGCCGAAGCCGCGGAATGTGCGGCGGATCAGGGTAAGTTCTGGGCCTACCACGACTACCTCTTTGAGCATCAGCAGGGCGAGAACCGGGGGGCGTTCGCCAAAACCAATCTGAAGCAGTTTGCCGGTGCGCTGGGTCTCAATACCCAACAGTTCAACGCCTGTCTGGACAGCCGCAGCCCTGATGCCCGGATTCAGGCGGACATACAAGAGGCCGAGCAGCGTCAGTTGCCTGGCACGCCTGCATTCCTGGTCAACGGGGTGCCCGTCACTTCTGCCGATCTCCTGCGTGCCGTCAACCAGGCGGCGCAGTAACGTAGGATCACCCCCGCCCACAGCCAAGCCCGATGTGCGCAAGTGCATCGGGTTTGGCTATTTTTATAGGACTTTATACCCACAAACCATGACTATTGTACTATTGAAACATTCAGTATACGAGAGTAAACTTTCTGTGTTATCAGTATTTAATCTTAAGGAGAGATCACATGCGAAGGGCAGCCATCGTTTCCGCACTGGTATTTCTGGCCGCACTGATCCCGGCAGCGTCGTCCGCAAGTCAGGACCCGGGCGCCTACACCGTCGAAGTGACGGCTGAGGTCAAGCACGATCAGTCCGGGCCGCTGCGGGAGGCGAAGGCAGAGGCGAAGCGAGACAAATCATTCGACCACGCACTCAAGTCGACCGGCGGCGCTCCTACCCCGTCCGCGCCAGACGGAGCGCTCCAGACATCTGCGAGCACAATGGCGTCGACACAGCCTGGCGGCCTGAACTTCGCCGGCGTGGGCAATGGTGACTACGGTTTCGCGCCTAACGCGGCGCCGCCCGACACCAACGGGGCGACCGGCGCCACGCAGTACGTCCAATGGGTCAATGAGTCATACGCCGTGTTCGACAAGGCGACCGGGGCGGTCGTGCTCGGGCCTGTTGGCGGCAGCGCCCTCTGGAAGGGTTTCGGCGGCGGCTGCGAGACGAATAATGACGGCGACCCGATCGTGCAGTACGACAAGACGGCCAACCGCTGGGTGCTCACGCAGTTCTCGGTGACCACCACGCCCTACCTCCAGTGCGTCGCAGTCTCCACAACCGCGGACGCGACTGGGACCTACAACCGCTACGCCTTCTCCTACACTGACTTCAACGATTATCCGAAGCTGGGCGTCTGGCCCGACGGCTACTACATGACCTGGAACATGTTCAGGCGGGGTAAGACCTTCTCGGGTCCCCGGGTCTGCGCCTATGACCGCAACGCGATGCTGAACGGCGCAGCGGCCACGCAGCAGTGTTTCCAGCTCGCCACGAGCCAGGCCAGCCTGCTGCCCTCGGATCTGGACGGCTCCATCGCTCCGCCCGCAGGCACACCCAACCTGCTGCTCAGCAAGGGCACAAACGCCCTGAACCTCTGGAAGTTCCA
>JAQBPS010000645.1 GCA_028287415.1 Bacillota bacterium
GGGGAGCGGCTTGAGCTTCATCGGCCACGCGTTTGTCGATTGGGATGATACGATCGCGGCGAACATCCGCTACTTTCACCAGGTGGAAGAGGCGAACGCTGAGCTGATCGCCAGGCTGACCGGCACGGATCCGGCACTGGTGCGGCGCCGCGGGCAGGAATTGGACCTGGCGACCGCCCGCCGGATCGGGCTGGTGAAGGAGTCGCTTTCGATCGCCTGGGTGGAGTGCTACCGGGAGTTCGGAGTGGGCACCGGCGTTGGCGTGGACCCTGCCGCGGAGGCAGCGATTCACACAGCCTGCCGGATCCCCTACGAGGTCCGGCAGGAGTTGCTGCCCGGGGCGACGGAGCTGCTTGCGTGGCTGTGGGAGACAGGCTTTGAGGTGACCATCTGGACGGCGGGCGTGCCGGAGGTGCAGCTGCGCAAGGTGCGGGAGTCCGGCCTTTCCCGGTACATCCACCGGGCCGAGGTGACGCTCGACAAGACGCCGGAGCGGCTGGCAGCCGCTGCGGGCGACCGGGACCTGGCCCGCACCTTCGTGGTGGGCAACTCGATTCACTCGGACATTCGGCCGGCGCTGGCGCTCGGGCTGCTGTCGCTGCACATCCCCGTGGAGACATGGGCTTATGACAATGGCGGGCTGGACTTGTCGGATCCGAACTACCGGCGGGTCGACCAGGTTGCGGACGTGCCGCTGGCCCTGGCGGCGCATTTCGGTCTGACGTCGCGGGTGGCGGGGATCGAGTCGGCGGGTTAGTTTATTGCTGATGACGGCGCCCGGGGCAGTTAGCCCCGGGCGCCGTTTTTGCATTTCGTGCTTAGCCACGTTGCGTCCATTGTATGGGCGCAATAAGTACGACATGTGAACTCCTTGTGGCGTGTATGATCAGTGCGTGCGTTCGCGTAGGTGGGGGTGCAGCGCCAGCAAGCGGGGCAGAAGGCGCAGGTGTGGGAAGGGTTCGAGCGGCAAGTCGAGCGGATTCCGCCGACGGAACCGGATCGTCGTCGCTGTGCGCCAGGTAGGTAACCGACAGCCTTTCAGCGTGGCGGGACATCAGCAGCGGCGCCAGTTCATCCGGCGGCGGCGGCGCAGGAAGCAGGCTGGCATCATCCGCCACAATGTAGGTAGCGGGCGGGGGAACGGGCTGGATTCGCAGTGTGGCTTCTTCGAAGACCTCACGTATTGCACATGCCAGGGTGCCCTCGCCCGGTTCGACGTGGCCACCGAGCCGCACCACGCCCAGTCGATCACCGCTCCGCGTCGGGCCGACCTGGAACACGAACAGCCCTCTCACGAGGACATACGCACTCGCAGTGACCACGCCGGCATCTGTCGCCATGCAGGCTGCCTCCCTTGTCATGTTGAACACATGATTGGACGTTGCCCGAGTTGGCTATGTTGCGAACAATCCAGGGGGTAAGTTAATCATGAACGACGGCAGGCTGCGTGGGCGTATTGCAGTAGTCACAGGGGCGAGCCGGTCCATCGGCATCGGGGCTGCGATCTGTCGCAGGTTGGCCGCTGAGGGCGCGGATGTGTTCTTCACTTACTGGAGACCGTATGATGCTACCATGCCGTGGGGTGCGGAGCAGGACTTTGCGGACAGGCTGGCGATGGAGTTGGGCAGCATGGGCGTGCGGGCCGCAAACGTGGAGATCGACCTGGCGCTGCCGAACGCCGCGGCCAATGTGCTGGATGCGGTCGAGTCAGCCATGGGCATGCCGTCCGTGCTGGTGAACAATGCCGCACACTCTACAAATACCCCGTACACCGAGCTGGACGCAGCCGCCCTCGACGCGCATTATGCCGTCAATGTCAGAGCCACATGCCTGCTGTCAGTTGAGTTTGCCCGGCGATTTCAAGGGGGAGCGGGCGGGCGCATCATCAGCATGACGTCCGGGCAGGCGCGCGGGCCGATGCCGGATGAGTTGGCTTATATTGCGACGAAGGGCGCGATTGAGGCCTTCACCCTCAGCCTGTCGCCAGCAGTGGCGCCGCTGGGCATCACCGTGAATGCCGTGAATCCCGGGCCGGTGGACACGGGGTACATGTCGGAAGCGCTACGGCAGCAGTTGTTGCCGAAGTTCCCGTTCGGCCGGATGGGACGGCCGGAGGATGCTGCCGGGCTGGTGGCGTTCCTTGCGAGCGATGACGCACGCTGGATTACGGGCCAGGTGATTCATGCCGAGGGCGGTTTCCGGGACTGATCGCGCCCGGCGATCGCGCACGGACCGTATGCGCCGGTGCCCCGTCGGAGAAACTCTGCCGAGGTGGCATCGGAAGCAGGCGGGGGTGTGAGGCATGCGGCGGTGGATCTTCATCGCGGTGGTGGTGGCGGTCGCGATCATAATTGCAATCGCACTGCTCATCTGGCTCCTGCCGTTATGGCTATTGATCACGCTGGCGATATTGCTGGCACTGTTCCTATTGTTCCTGCCCATTCAAATCGCTGTCCAAACCAGGCAGCATGGTTTGGAGGCGACCATGTGGGTGCAGCTGAAACTGCCCCTCCTGAAGTTCAGCAAGGCGATCAACATCACCGACAAGGTGCGGCAGGCGCTGCAAAAGGCGCTGAAGCAGTGGCGGAAGCGGCGGCGCAAGAAGGGCCACGCGGCCAGCGCATCACCGTCCGCGCAGCGGTCGCAGCCGAAGCGCCCGCCGCCGCCACCGTTGCGACCGGTCATGCACGCCGTGCGGCAGCCGATGCGCTACTTTGCCCGCCACATCCGGTTCAGCCAGTGCCGGCTGCGCGCCGAGATTGGCGGCTTTGATGCGATGCAGTCGGCCCTGCTCGCAGGTGCGCTCTGGTCGGTGGTCGGTATGGTGCTCGGCGTGGCCGGCACCCTGATCCGGATGGAGCCGGGCGTGCCGAAGATCGCGATCGTGCCGAATTTCAGTGGTCCGACCTGGCGCCTCCAGGCGGACTGCATAGTGCATTTTCGGCTCGGGCACGCTATCGTGGCGGGAGTCTGGGCTCTTGTCCGGCTGCTCAGGGAAAACGAGCTGGTCCGCTGGTGGCAGCAGGGTCGGCGCAGGAAAGGGGTGGAGGGCAGTGGCTGAAAATCCGATTCAGGGCCTGATGAAGACGGCCATGGAAAGCATCAAAGGCATGATTGACGTGAACACCGTGGTCGGCGACGCCGTGGAGACGCAGGATGGCAGCGTGATCGTCCCTGTTTCCCGGGTCACCTTTGGCTTTGCTGCCGGGGGTGGCGAGTACGGTGCCAGTGCCGACGGCGGCGGCGACGGTGGCGGATTTCCGTTTGGGGGCGGCAGCGGTGCCGGCGTATCGGTGCAGCCGATGGGCTTCCTCGTCGTCAGCCAGAACAGCATCAAGATGCTGCCGGTCGAGGGCGGTCAGCCGATCGAGCGCCTCATCGACATGGCGCCGCAACTGATCGAGAAGTTCAAGGGCGCGACCAAGGGCAGAATGGCCGCCACCGGCCCCGATACCGGTGTGCCCGGTGCGGGCAGTGGGATGACCGGCACGGGAACCGGTACGACCGGAGACGGGACGACCGGCACCGGAACCGGGGTGTCCGGCACGATGACGGAGTAGTCGCAGGCAGCCGCCCACGGCCGGGAGTGAATCCCGGCCTTTTTGCTTTCCAGGAGTTACATAACATAGGCGGCGGGACGCCGGTTGACAATGTAACCAGGAAAGAGAGGGGGGCGAGCCATGCGAAGCATGTGGAAGGGCTCCATCAGCTTCGGGCTGGTGACGATTCCCGTGAAGCTGTATGCTGCGACCGAGGCCAAGGACGTCCGGTTCAACTTGCTGCACAACGAGTGCCGCACCCCCGTTCAGTATAAGAAGTGGTGCCCCGTTCACGAGCGTGAGGTGCCCATGGCGGAGATCGTCAAGGGGTACGAGTACGAGCGGGGGCGCTACGTGCTGGTGGCGGAGGAGGACTTCGAGTCGATCCCCGTGGCGGCGGCACGGACGCTCGATATCGTCGATTTTGTCAGGCTGGAGCAGATCGACCCGGTCTACTATGAACGGACTTATTACCTGGAGCCGGGCGAGGGCGGCGCCAAGGCGTATGCGCTGCTGCGACGGGCGATGGAGGAGACGGGGCGGATCGCCATCGCGCGGGTGGTGATTCGCACGAAGGAGTCGCTCGCGGCGATCCGGGTGTTCAAGAACGGGGTGCTTGCCATGGAGACGATGCACTTTCCCGATGAGATCCGCTCGCCGGCGGGGCTGACGGGCATTATTGAGCCGGAGCTGCGGCCGCAGGAGCTGGAGATGGCGGTCAACCTGGTGGCGAGCATGTCGGCCGGTGAGTTCGAGCCGGAGAAGTTCCGGAATGAATATCGGCAGGCGCTGCTCGAGTTGATTGAGGGCAAGGTGACGGGGGAGGAGGTTGTGACGGCGGCGCCACAGCCTGAGCGGGGTCGGGTGGTCGACTTGATGGATGCGCTGCGGGCATCGATCAGGCAGGCCGAAGTCACCCGGGGTGATGAGGGGGCGGCGGCTCCAGTTTCGCCGGGGCCCGGCGCGCCGGGGGCAGTGTACGCGGCACCCGGGCCAGGCGCCGGCGCCCTGGGGCCGGGGCCCGGGCCCG
>JAQBPS010000649.1 GCA_028287415.1 Bacillota bacterium
CCGCCCCAACACTTCGTCCTACCCGATGATGAACCAGGATGGTAAGCTGATTGACTACAGCGGCCAGCCCTTGAATGTTGCCGGCATGTCGGAGATGAAGCTGGTGCCCGCGGCCGACAAGCCGTACCAGGCCCCCGCCAAGCCCCTGAGCAAGGAGGAGGCGCTGCAGCTTGCGAAAGCGGCGGCCGGCCGCACGGATGAGCCTAACAACGCCAATTATAATGAGCAGGGTGCGGAGCAAAAGAGCCGCATCTGGAACTTCAACTGGCAGTCCCAGGACGACAAGGGTGGCATCTACACCAATGTCGGTGTCGATGTGGACCGTGGCCTGATTGTGAACTACAACAGCTATGGGCCGCAGCAGCCGCTCAAGGAGGGCGAACAGCCCAAGTTTACCGAGACGCAGGCCCGGGCGGTTGCCATCGAGTTCATCCGCAGCTATCGCCCTGACCTGTCCGGCAAGATCATGATCATGCCGAGCGTCGAGAGCAGCAACCCCGCCATGAAGGCCAAGCTGGCCCAGCAGCAAACGTACTTCGTCACGTTCGTCATGATGAAGAACGGCCTTCGGGTGGCGGACCATCAACTCAGCGTTAACGTGGATAACATGACCGGCAAGGTGAGCAGCTTCTGGGCGAACGATCTGGACAGCAAGCAGGCGTTCCCGGCTGCCACGGGCGTGATCAAGCCGGAAGCCGCGATGGACGCGTTCCTGACGAGCCAGGGGCTGGAGGCCGGATGGGCCCAGTTCTACCTGCCCGGGCCTAGCAAGCAGATGCAGCAGTCCGAGCCGCAGCTCGTGTGGGGGCCCGGGACGGCGCTGAACGTGGTCGCAATTGATGCCAAGACCGGCGCACCGCTCGACTATCAGGGCCGTGACCTGCTCCAGCAGGGCAAGCGCCCGACCGACATCGACGGGCAGCCCGCCGAGCGGGAGATTGAACTGCTGTGGGCCCGGGGGATTTTAGACCTCAAGGACGGCAAGTTCAACCCCGGCCAGACGGCCACGGCCGGAGAGCTGGCCCGCTGGCTGGTGATGGCCCGGGGCATGCAGCCCTACATGTCCTATGACTTCCGTGGCAACTTTGCCGGCAGCGCCGCCCCTGCCGCTGCCAAGCTGGAGAGTGCGGCGGATTCTGCTTACTTCGGCGCTGCGCTGCAGAACGGGGTGATCCTGCCGGAGGACTTCACCGCGGATAGCGATCCCGCGGCGCCGGTCAGCCGGGAACTCTTCGCCCTGTGGGTCGCACGGGCCATGGGCTACGGCGCCGTCGCCAAGATGCCGAACCACATCGCCATGCCCTTCGCCGATCAGTCCAAGATCGGGGCCAAGTATGCCAACGCGGTAGCGCTCCTGAACGGACTCGGCGTGGCGAAGGGGGACCAGCAGACGAACTTCGAGCCGCAGGGGCAGGTGACCCGCGGCGAGGCGGCCATGTTCCTCTTTACGGTTGCTTCTGAGCCCCGCCGGTAGTAGGCTTGAGTTACGAGGGGGCGCCTCCTGGCGGAGGCGCCCCTTCAGTTTATTTTCCAGCCCGAACCTTTGCCGTTGAGCGGGGCGTCCAAACTACGAAAGCCCTTACCGGACCCATGAGGAGGCAGGAAGCAGTGCAGCGATTCACGGAAAAGCTCGGGCCGCTCAAATCATTGTTCAAGGAGGGCTCGTGGCTCAAGGAGATTTTGTTTGCCGTTGTGATCTGGCTGCTGATCACCACAGCGGTGGGCGAAGCCCGGGTCGTGCCCTCCGGGTCGATGGAGCCGACGATTCAGGTGGGCGACCGGATTTGGACGGACAAGCTGCTGCTCCGCTTCAGCCCCGTACAGCGGGGCGACATCATCGTCTTCGACCCCCCGATTCCGTCGCCAGACCCGTACATCAAGCGGCTGATCGGACTCCCCGGCGAGCAGATCGAGGTGCGGCAGGGCAAGGTGTTCGTCAATGGCCAACCGCTCCAGGAGACATACATCGCCGAGAAACCGGATTATAACTACGGCCCGGTGACCGTCCCGGCAGATCAGTACCTGATGCTCGGCGACAACCGCAATCACAGCTACGACAGCCATTACTGGGGCATGGTCTCCAAGGACAAGATCAGGAGCCGGGCCATGTTCCGCTTCTGGCCCCTGGACCGTATCGGTGCGGTTAAATAAGCGCGTAATTAGCGTATAAAATTAATCTCGTCAATATCGCCCGTTTCCAGTCGGCGGGACCGCTCGTCATAATCTTACGGCAGACCAAATCTTAGATTGTGGAAGGAGCGGTTCAGTTGTCTGTGGAACGCGCTGGCGCATTCGCCTTCAAGGGTGCTCCTTGCACCCTCGTCGGTCCCGAGCTCAAGGTTGGCGACAAGGCCCCCGCCTTCACCGCGGTGGGCAATGACCTTTCGACGGTAAACTCGCAGGTTTACGACGGGCAGGTTCGCATCATCAGCTCCGTGCCCTCGCTGGACACCGGTGTGTGCGACGCCCAGACCCGCCGGTTCAACGAGGAGGGCGCCAAGCTCGGCGAGCAGGTTGCCATCCTGACGATCTCCATGGACACCCCGTTTGCCCAGAAGCGCTGGTGCGGTGCGGCGGGCATCGACCGGGTCAGCACGCTGTCGGACTACCGGGACGCCGCCTTCAGCCAGGCCTTCGGCACCTTGATCAAGGAGTGGCGGCTCTGCTCCCGGGCTGTCTTCGTGGTTGACGCCAACAACACAGTGGTGCACGCCGAGTACGTGGGCGCCGCCGGCGAGCACCCGAACTACGAGGCCGCGCTGGAAGCCGCCCGCAACGCCAGGTAAGGGAACATACGCAAGGGGAGCCCTCAACCGGGGGCTCCCCTTTTTGCGCGGGCATTTTATGGCCACGGATTACACGAATTGCTCGTATTTTCAATCACTAACACAGATTACCGGACAAAATATATATTTTTTATTAAATCAGTGTTTATATTAAAAATCCGTGTAACCAGTGAAATCCGTGGCCATATAAAATCTCAACCCAGCTTAAGACCAGGCCAAGTATCGAGGGGCTGATCCGACCGCACGAGATGCATGCCCGCCTCAGCAAACCGCCGGAAAGCCTGGTCAGCGTCTTTACTGAAGTCCACGACCCCGGGGACCGTCACCGGGCTCGTGCAGTCCTCCAGCAAGTAAACCTTGCGGGCAAGCCGCGGGTCGACCGTCTGGATCTCAGCCAGCAGATCGCCTACAGTCCAGGCCACGCAGTGGCTCTTCGCCTGCCCGGCAATGATCACATGGTCGAACTGGAGCAGTTTCTCCAGGAACGGCGTGTTCCGCTGTGCCCCGATATCCGCCCCGTCCGGGCCCACCATTACCTCCGGCCGCAGGGCCGAGTAGTTCTCCGTGAGCGGGTGGCTGCCCTTGACGGCGAAGTCCGGCCGGGCGCTCCGGGCGATGCCGTGATAGAACACCGCCTCCTCAAGGCTCGCGACCAGCGCATGGCCGATGCCGCCTAGCATGGCGTGGTACGGCCAGATCGTCAGGGCGAACTTGCCCTCCTGCTCCAGGCTCTGCACATAGTGCTGCACGTACCGCTCCAGGAAGGCCGTGGTGCGCCCGAGGCTGCGGGCGACCGCCGGGTTGACCCGCCAGAGCCCGCTCGCGACATCCGCCGTGGTGATGTCGGTGTGCGGCGCCGGGTGGGCGCCGTCCCGTCCGACCCAGAACTGCGCGTGGAAGATCTGCATCGCCATGTGCGTGTCCAGCGTCAGGGTGATCTCGGTGATGTACGGCAGGTACCGGTAGAGGAAGCGGACCAGGCGCTCGGTGTCCGCGACTGCGCCGGGTACATACAGCTCGAAGCCGGGCACGCAGAAGGTGTTCTGAGCATCGATCACCACCAGGCAGGTGCGCCGCTGATCGCTACTGCTCATCGTGATCCCATGCTCGGCCGCGTCGGCGACGGCCTGGGCAGCCAACCCCTGGTAGTCGACTCGGAATACTTCTCCCACCCGCGCCGCCTCGAAATAGGCCGGAACCGCAAGCTGCCTCA
>JAQBPS010000656.1 GCA_028287415.1 Bacillota bacterium
GGCCAAATAATGTCCGGTTCTACAGGAATCTGCGCGCTGCAGGGCTCGCTTAGCGCGGGCATTTTAATGGCCACGGATTGCACGGATTTCACTGATTCGGGGACATACACACAGATCAAAACACATGAAATATATATTTGTCCGGTAATCTGTGTCTGCGTTGAAAATCCGTGGAATCCGTGAAACCCGTGGCCATATAAACCCTCAACTATCCCTGCTTAATCACGATGGGTCCCGGGCCCAACACCTTCGCCTGGCAGGCGAGGCGGAAGCCCATGTCCACGAGGGTCTGGCTGAGCCTGGCCGGCTCGTTGACCGTGGGGCGCTGAAGGCTCTCCACGCCCTCCAGCACCTGGCACTGGCACTTGCCGCACGTCGCCTGGGTGCAGCTCCAGCGGTACGGAATGCCCGCGCCCAAGATCGAGCGCAGCAAGTTCGACCGGGGCGGCACCGCCAGCGTGTAGTCGCCCCGCCTGGTTTTTACCGTGATGTTGATATTCGCCAGTGGCTCCACCTCACTACAGGGCATGGCAGGCGGCCGCATGCCCGGGTGCGACCTCCCGCAGGGCCGGCGCCTCCTCACGGCAGAGCGCCGTGGCCAGCGGGCAATGCTCCGCCCACGGGCAGCCTGCGATCACCCGGCCGGCCAGGTCCTCCTCGGGCGGCACCGCATCGTTGGCCTCGAGGCCCAAAAAGAAGCGGCTGTAAGGATGCCGGGCATCCGCGAACACCTGCTCCGTCGGGCCCAGCTCATACAGCCGCCCCGCGTGCATCACCGCCACCCGGTCGGCCAGTCGGCGAATTGTGCGGAACTCCTGAGAGATGATCAAGTAGCCGAGATTCAACTCCCGCTGCACCTGCATGAGCAGCTTGAGCAGTTCCCCCTTGAGCCCCGGGTCCACCCCGCTCACCGGCTCGTCGGCGGCAATCAGCAGCGGGTTCAGCACCAGCGCCCGCGCAATGGCCAGCCGCTGCTGCTCCCCGCCGGACATTTCCGCGGGTGTCCGCTCCAGGAACCCGGCCGGCAGCGCGACTCGCTCGAGCGTGCGGGCAATGCGCGACACATCGTCGGGCAGGCCATACTGCCGCATCTGATCCTGCAGTTGCTTGCGGACCGGGCGATCCAGCTCGAGGGTCTCCCGGGCATCCTGCCGGATGATCTGAAGCCGACGCTGGAGCTTGCGGCGGTCATCGCCCTTCAGCTTCGTAACGTCGCGGCCCTCCACCAGGACCCGGCCGCGGTCAGCCGAACGCCGCAGCGTGGCCGCCTCCGCCAGCGTGGTCTTGCCGCCGCCGCTGCCGCCGATGATACCGAGCGTCTCGCCACGGCGCAGGCTCAGGCTGACGCCATCCAGCGCACGCACCGGCTTGGCGCCCCAGAGTCCGAAGAGCCCGGTGGGCTCAGTATGACGTAGTACTGTGACGTTTTGCAGTTCTAGTAGCGTGTCGCTCACGGGCGCCTCCTTATACGTTCGGAAAGTGTGATGCTCGCGGTTTTTCGCCTTCGGGCCGCGCCATTCCTGCGCCGCGGCCGGCTCAAACGGCCCGGAAGGGATCCGTACCCGCCTGCGCCTCAACCACCGCGACAGACAGACCGTCTTGTCTGACGCGCTCGCGCAGGCAGGCCGCCAGCGGCCCCACGACGATCCGCTCCGAGTGATAGTGTCCAATGTCGATCATGCTCAGACCGGCATCAAGCGCATCCTGGGCCGTGTGGTACTTTACGTCCCCCGTGATCAGCACATCCGCCCCCTGCCGGGATGCGTGCGCCACCAGATCGCCCCCGGCACCGGCACCGACGGCCACCGTGCTGATGATACCGTCCAGGTTGCCCACCGCGGTCACCTGCGTGAGCCCAAGCGCCAGCTTCAGCCGCCCTGCGAGGGCGCCCAGCGTGACAGGCTCCGCCAGCCGCCCGATGCGGCCGTGCCCCCTCGGCCGGCCGACGTTCGCCAGCGGGTACAGATCATAGGCGACTTCCTCATAGGGGTGGGCGGCGATCATCGCCCGCACGGCACCGGACACACGGCTTTCCGGCAGGATCGTCTCCAGGCGGAGTTCATCCGCGTGCTCAAGCTTGCCCTGCTCGCCCAGGAACGGGTTTGCGCCCTCCAGCGGCAGGAAGGTGCCCGTGCCGGGGCTCTGGAACGTGCAGTGGCTATAATTGCCGATGTGCCCCGCCCCCGCTGCCGCAAGGGCGCCGCGCACCGCATCTTCATGCCCCCGCGGCACGAAGACGACCAGCTTCATGTAAGGCTCCTCGCCCACCTTGTGGAGCACGGTGAACTCCGTGAGGCCCACCAGGGCGGCCAGCGCGTCGTTCGTGCCCCCCGGTGCCTGGTCCAGGTTCGTGTGCGCCGCATAGACGCCGACGCCCGCCCGAATCAGCCGTTCAAGCCGCCCGCCCACGGGCGTGTCAAAGCGTATGGCCTTGAGCGCCTTGAAGATCGGCGGGTGGTGGACCACCAGCAGGTCGGCCTCCGCCGCAATCGCCTCATCGACAACCGCGTCGGTCGCCTCCAGTGCCACCATGATCCGCTGGACGGGACGGTCCGGGTCGCCCACCTGGAGCCCCACGTTGTCCCAGGCCTCCGCCCAGGCGAGCGGCGCCAGCTCTTCCATGTACTTCGCAATGTTACCGATGGTCGCGTTCGGCACCAGCAATCGCCTCCTCCAGGATCTGCATGCGCTGCTCGAGCGCCCCGGTGCGCGCTACGGCCTCAGGCCGATGCGACTGCCGGGCCCCGACCAGAGCCCGCTCCAGCTGCTCCCGCAAAAACCGCAAGTAGCGCCCGAGCAGCGGGCCCCCCGCCTGGCGCAGGTATGGGCCGACGAGCAGTTCCGGCTCGGTCAGGCTCATGACACCCGGCTCCGCCGCCAGGATCACGTAGATGCGCCCGGCATCCGCCACCAGCTCCTCGGCTACCAGGCGCCAGCCATTGGCGGCCAGCCACTCCCGCAGGCGCTCCTCGCCGCCCATCGGCTGGAGGACCAGCCGTTCCAGCCCGCCGAGTGGCCCAGTGGCCAGGATCTCCGCGATCAGCGGCCCGCCCATCCCGCAGATGGTCACAGTGGCGACCTCGCCGGGGCGGAGCACCTGCAGCCCGCTGCCCAGGCGGAGCGACACGTCACCCGACACCGCTTCGGCGACAACGGTGGTGCGGGCGGCCTCCAGCGGACCCGGCATCACGTCGGCGGCAATCGACCAGGGCACACGGCCGGTCTGGACGAGGTACGCGGGCAGGTAGGCATGGTCGGTGCCAATATCGGCAACAGGCCGCCCGGGCAGGACATACCGGGCGGCCGCTGCCAGGCGCGGTGAAAGCGTGATCAACCCCTGATTCCCCCCCAGGCTATACCGCCTCATTATAACCGAAGCGGAGGGAATCCTGAAACTCAGCGGGGCAAAGCCACGTCAATAAGGGTGAGGTGATTCGCCATGTTGTACAAGTACAGACTCACAGGCACCCTGGCAGCCGCAGCCATGCTGGTCGCGATCTCCGGCTGCGGCGGCGCCAAGCCCGCCGGGACTGGCTCGACCGGCTCCACCACGCCCCCGCTGGCGGCCGTGGCCCAGCCGACGACGAC
>JAQBPS010000671.1 GCA_028287415.1 Bacillota bacterium
GGTCCAGCGACTATGGGGGGATGGATGGTGAGCAGGTGAATCAACATGTGCGGGCCCTCCTTTATCGGCGGGAGTTGAGATTTTTTATAGCCGCAGATTTCGCAGATTACGCAGATTTCCGGCTTCATAGCTATCATGTCTGGTTTTATAAATATATATTTTTATTATGTACAAATCTGCGTAATCTGCGAAATCTGCGGCAAAAAAATGTCTGGAAATGCTACACGCCCGACAAAAACGGGGACGCCATTAAAAACGTCCCGCACGCTGAAATGGCAGTGTGCGGGACGTTCTGTGCTTGCGCCCCACCAGCGAAGCTAGTCCTCCAACAGCCCTGCAACGGGCGCTATGACTACAACGCCCCGTTCCAGGCTGATCTCCTTGACGAACTCCTTGACCGCGGGCACCATGTACCGCTTGCCCGGGGCCGTCTCGACCACGTACAGGTCGTGCGCCGGGCTGGCGCCGTCGACTGCGACCAGCTTGCCCAGGGGCTTGCCGTCGGGGTCGATCACATCCAGCCCAACGAGGTCGAATACGTAGTAATGGCCCTCGGGCAGCGGGTGCACCTCGGCTTTCGGCACCTGTAAGTACTGGAGGCGGAACTTTTCCGCCTGCTCCCGGTCCGAGACGCCCTCGATCTCCAGGATAATCAGGTTCTTCAGCGTCCCCTTGAACCGCACGCCGATCGGGCGGGCATCCGGCCCGATCAGTACCGTCCGCAGGGTCGTGAAGCGCTCGGGAAAATCGGACAGCGGGAAGACCCGCACCTCGCCACGCAGCCCCTGCGGGGAGGTGATCTGGCCGATCTTGATCAGATCCGCGCGTTCCGTTGCACTCACTTATGCGTCACCCTTGCGGATGGCGATCACCTTGCCGTCTTCAATCAGGACCTCCATCGCCATCACCGCATCAAAGTCGTCGCCCACATCGATCGTGGTGAGGGACTGTGCGGTGCCCTGGACGATCTCCGAGCCGATGGGCAGGCCAGCGACGGCCTCGATCTCCTCCTGGAGTTGCGCCTTTTTGTCGGCCCGGCGGCCGCGCTCCTGCTCGATCGCCTGGCGCAGCTGCATCTGCTGCTGCGGGTTGATGGCGGCGGTCAGCTGTGCGCGCTTGACCTGCGACTCCAACTGCTGCATCTCGTCGTCGAGAATGTGAATCGCTTCGTTCATTTCGGCGGTAAGGCGAACCTTGAGGCCCTCGGTCACCTTCGCCTTGAGCGTTACCGGGCGGAGAATCTGCATACTCATGGCAGGAACTCCACCGTCACGCGGCGCCCGTCCTTGACGGCTGCAGCCTTGACGACCGACCGGACGGCCTTGGCGACCCGGCCCTGCCGGCCGATCACCTTGCCCATGTCGGGACTCGCCACCCTGACCTCAAGGGCGACGGAACGCGGCGTCTCCACGGCATTCACTTGAACCTGTTCAGGCGCATCCACGAGGTTGCGGACCAGCACTTCCACCAACTTCTTCAGCATTGCAATGCCCCCCGTTTGGGGTAGATTTGTTCCCGCCAGGCGTCTGGATCACCGAACGCCTGGAGGCAGCAAGCGGCCGCCCGCAAGGGCAGCCGCGGGCTGGCAGTTTACTTCTTGGACTCGTCGAACTTCTTCATGATGCCGGCCTTGGACAGGATCGAGCGGACGGTGTCGGTCGGGGTGGCGCCGTGGCCGAGCCACTTCAGGACCTTCTCCTCCTCGATCTTGACCTCGATCGGGTTCTTGGTCGGGTTGTAGTAACCCAGCTCCTCGACGAAGCGGCCGTCACGGGGCGAGCTGGCCTCGGAAACCACAAAACGGTAGAACGGAGACTTCTTCATGCCCATGCGCTTCAGGCGAATCTTGAGAGCCATGTAATTCATCCTCCTCAATGTCGTAAGGGATTATTCCCAGAGATTTTATATGGCCAGGGCGCCGCCCTCGGGCGGGCACCGCGTGTCCAACAGATTTATTTGCGGCCGAACAGCCCGCCGCCGGGGAAACCGCCGCCGCCGAAGGGCAGCTTGGGGAATCCGCCCTTGCCCTTGCCCTTCTTCATCAGCTTTTCCATGCCGCCCAGCTGCTTCATCATCTTGCGGCTCTGTTCAAACTGCTTCATCAGCCGGTGCACCTCGGCGATCGGCCGGCCCGATCCCCTGGCGAGGCGTTCCTTGCGGCGATGGTTGATGAGGTCCGGGTGGCGCCGCTCTTTGGGCGTCATCGAGAGAATGATGGCCTCGACATGCGCCATTTCCTTCTCGTCGATGTTGATGTCCTTCAGCTGGTTGCCCATGCCGGGAAGCATCTTCAGGATGTCCTGGAGCGGACCCATCTTCTTCATCGTCCGCATCTGCTCCAGGAAGTCCTCAAAGTTGAACTCCGCCTTGAGCATTTTCCTGGTCATCTGCTCGGCCTGCTTCTCATCGATCTGCTCCTGGGCCCTTTCGATGAGGGTCAGAACGTCGCCCATGCCCAGGATCCGGGAGGCCATCCGCTCCGGATGGAACGCCTCCAGGGCTTCCACCTTCTCACCGACGCCGACAAACTTGATCGGCTTGCCGGTCACCTGGCGAACGGAGAGGGCGGCGCCGCCGCGGGTGTCGCCGTCCAGCTTAGTCAGGATCACGCCGTCAATGCCCAGCTGGCCGTCGAAGTGCTCGGCGACGGTGACGGCGTCCTGGCCGGTCATCGCGTCAACCACCAGCAGGGTCTCATGGGGCTTCAGGATCTCCTTGATCTGCTGAAGCTCGGCCATAAGCGCCTCGTCAATATGGAGGCGGCCGGCGGTGTCGACGATGATGACGTCACGGTGCTGCTCCGCCGCATAGGCGAAGCCGCCCCGGGCGATTTCGACCGGGCTGACCTTGTCGCCCATGCTGAAGACCGGGACGCCGGCCTTCTCACCCATCACTTCAAGCTGGGTGATCGCGGCCGGGCGGTAGATGTCCGCCGCGACCAGCAGGGGCTTGCGGCCCTCTTTCCGGAGCTTGAGGGCGAGTTTGGCGGCGTGCGTCGTCTTACCGGCGCCCTGAAGGCCGCACATCATGATGATGGTCGGCGGGCGCTCTGCGATGTTGAGGGCCGCATTGGCGCCGCCCATGAGGGCTGTAAGCTCCTCGTGGACGATCTTGATCACCATTTGGCCGGGGTTGAGGGTCGCCATGACCTCTTCGCCCACGGCCCGATCCTTCACCTTGCTGACAAATTCCTTGACGACCTTGAAGTTGACGTCGGCTTCCAGCAGGGCCATGCGCACCTCGCGCATCGCCTCGCTGACGTCGGCCTCGGTCAGTTTGCCCTTGCCAGTGAGCCGCTTGAACGCATTCTGAAGCTTTTCGCCCAGCGATTCAAACATGCGATAGTCACGCCCCTTTCGGGTAACCGCGTTATTCGGACTTCAGTTCATCCAGGATTGCCAGCGCGGCGGCCTGGTCCTGCTCACGCACGGCTACTGCCAGCCGGCTCAGCCGCTCCTGCCGCGCCCGGTACTCCCGGACAAAGCCCAGCTTCTCCTCGTACTCGGACAGCAGCGCCTCGGCCCGCTTGATCAGGTCGTGGACGGCCTGCCGGCTGACCCCGTCCCCGCCGGCAATTTCGGCAAGCGAGAGGTCCTCGAGGTAATAGGCCTGGATCAGCTCCTGCTGCCGGGGCGTCAGGAGGGGGCCATACACGTCGTAAAGCAGGGTGATGGTCTGCAGATCTTTCACCGCAAAACCCCCTTGCATGGGTCTCTTCTGGCACTTCTAGAGTTTACGGCAATGCGGCTGATGCTGTCAAGGGAAAACCTCTGACAGCGGCCGACGGTCCGCTAAAGCTCGCCCCAGCGTTCCCAGGGGTCCGAGGCGATGCGCTCCCGGATGTTGCGACAGACGCTCTCCTCATGGTTAACCGTCCACGCGGCCACCCGTGTCGCAGCCTGCACGGCCAGCTGCAGGGGCGCACCCACGGCGATCGCATGGCTCAGGCCGGCCACAAAGGCATCGCCGGCGCCGGTCGTATCGACCACCTCCACAGGCAGGGCGGGCACGTGCACGGGCTCCATGCCATGGGCCGCAGCGACGCTGCCGAGGGCGCCGACGGTCACGAC
>JAQBPS010000675.1 GCA_028287415.1 Bacillota bacterium
CCCCGACTCATCTCCCTGCGGGTTCAAGGAGGCAGGCTCGCAGCACAGGTGATGGGGCACCTGCTCATACCGGTACGGCAGCACCTGCCCGGCATAAGCGAGCCCGGTCTGCGATCCCCGTCGGAAGAAGTACAGAGGCCGGCCATCGACCAATTGCCAGTCAAAGACTTCGCTGTAGCCTTGCTGCTGACTCAGGCTTTTGCCGTCGATGTACACGTCGCCGGTCACCTCCAGCACCCAGTGCCCGTCCCAGGCAGTGAGGCGTTTCACCCCACTGCCGTCTGCCGCCTTCGCCATCGGGACGGTAAAGATCCGTTGCTCGTCCGCCCATACGGCGTAGCCATGACTGTCGTCCCACCGCACGGCCACCAGTGCATCGCCAGCATAAACTGGCGGCTGGAAGCGGTGGCGAGCGAGCTCGACGGGACCCCAGTCGTGTGCACCGTCGGCGCGTATGAGCCAGTACCGCTCGCCCGCCATCCCCGCCATGAACAGGAAGTCGTCCTGTCGCGCCGACACAGTGACAGGACTGAAGAAGCTGATCCCCATCAACACAAGTTCATCACCGTGATAGATATCGAAGCCATGCGCCTGCCCAATGCGGTAGCCGAATGGCTTTAACTGGGCATTCGCGCTCGCCAAGCGGGACGCGACCGATGCCTGCCCGGCGCTGCCCAGCGCACCAAGCGGCATCTGACGCCCAAGTTCGAGCAGTTCACTGCCGATTGTCTGTTGGGTTGCGATCCGGTGCTCCTGCATGCTCAGGCCCGCGGGGGCCCGGGCGCCGTCGGCCCGACGGTCGCCCAGCACCGGCCCCGGCCGGCCCAATACCGCAAGCAGCAGGAGAACCGCCGCTGCGAAGATCAGCTTGGCCATAGGACGCCGCATGCACAAGAAGGTCGCCTCCCCATGGGAACGTTCTATGTGTTAGAGGGGGTTGCGCCTACTCTGGTTGCGGAAAAAACAAAAATCGCCGTCGTTTCTGTTTCGGCAGCGATTCGGCGCGTAGACGCAAAACATCAGAATGAGTGCGTGTACACGACAAAGTACGCGATGAATGCCGCCCAGGCAACCAGAGCCACGAGCGTCAGCCCCGTCCGCAGCGTACCGCTCGCCGCGACATCGAGGTAGGCCCATGCGTGCGCAAGCGCAGCCGGAATCACCGGGAAGAACAGGATCAGGACGTTGAGCGTGGGCGGAATCCGGTAGGGCAGCATCACGTAGAGCTTGTAGAAGAAGAGGTTCCCGGCCATCCAGATCCCTGCGCCCAGGAGGATCCTGAGTCCTGTCGCCGGCACCACGAGCAGGCGCTTCATCGCGAGTACCCCCTTCCCTCTGACACATGAGTATTATCTCCCGCCAGGCGTGACCCCCCTCCCGCTGCAATCATTTCCTCCCCGGCGAAACACGATAAGCGCGCCTCCGGCAAAAGCGAAAAGCCCGCCCCCGGCAATGCGCCGGAGGCGGGCGTATCATGTGCGGAACCTCACTCCATGGATACTGCGACGTGCGGCTGCTCCACGTACTGCGGCACCGGCACCCGCCGACGCAGCAGGCGGGGCGCCAGCCACGCACTGAGCAACGCCAGCGTAATCCCGGCCACGACGTCCGTCACATAGTGCCACCGCAGGTAGACGGTCGAGAGCAGGATGCTCACGCCCAGCACCGTGTATGGCACAGCCCACCTGCGCAGATAACGCCAGGCGTAGACCATCAGCAGCATTGAAATGGCGGCGTGGATGCTGGGGAACGCATCCCGCCAGATCCCGAACTGGTCGACGACCCGGTTCGTGACCGCCCCGACCGGCCCACCCCCGAGATCGAGCGTAAACTTCAGCGCGTGGACCGGGCCGACCGCCGGCACGATCACATAGCCGATGTACCCGGCAATCAGCGTCAGCACCGTCGCCAGTACCATGTCGTTCCACTCCGCCTCGGAGCGGCAGAGCACGAGTACGTAGATGGTGCCCTGGAAGGCGATGAACCACGAAAGGTAGGCGGCCCACATGTACTCCGTCATCGGCCGGCTGATCAGATGCTCGAGCCACAGGTTGGGGTTGACGCCCCCGAAGAGCCATGTGTCCAACCGAATGATTGCGGCGTCGGCCTCCGGCATGCCGACCACCCGCTGCCAGAGCGGAATCGTCTGGTGAAACACGATCAGCAGCAGCAGCGGCAGCGTTGCTCTGAGCATCCGCAAGAGCGTGGCGACCGGGCCGTTTACGACCAGCCGTGCGCGAATCTGCGGGATCTGTCCCAGGATGAGCACGACCCCGCTCAGGCCCAGGCATGTCAAGATTTGGAGCTTGGCCAGCCGCCAGATATTCTCGCCCGCCCGGGCGATCAGCGGGGCCGCATCAGGTATATGTTGCATGGGAATGAGTACGAGCAAAAGCAAGCAACTGAGCGCAGCAGTAGCACCGGCGATCCATTCATGGCGATGGATGCGCCCCCCCTTGGGCAAGCGACTTCACCCTCCCGACGTCTCTACCAGGCGAGCCTGGCTGGCTCAGTATACCATCATTTACCTTAATGCGGACGATCCGCCAGTAACCGGTGAATCTGGTAGTGCCTCCGATGCTTCCAAAAGAACATCACGCCGATGAATGCAACAAACAGGCCAGCCAGCCTTGCTTCCGTCTGTCATCACTCCCAACAACAAAGCGCCTTAGGGTCTGCCGATCTGATCCTCGTCCGGCCTGTGTTCAGCGTCTGGGGGCCGCTCGCCGTTCCTAAGAGCAGCCTCGGGGGCTGAAAGGTTCAAGTCTCGCCCATGACGCACATACAAAGAAAGGAGCCCTGGTTTACCAGGGCTCCCACTTGATTGTCTGCGCCCGACCGAAGCGCTCCGCCGCATGCGGCCAGTTGACCACGTTCCACCAGGCGTCAATATACCGCCGCCGCTCGTTCTGGTACTTCAGGTAGTAGGCGTGCTCCCAGACATCGAGCACCAGCAGGGGGATCACATCCCACTGCGAGAGATTCTGATGCTTCTCCGCCGTCAGGATCTCCAGCCGCCTCGGCCGGGGCGCCCACACCAGGATCGCCCATCCCACAGCCTCCACCCGCTCTGCGGCGGCTGAGAAGTGCTGCTTGAACCGATCGTAGCTGCCGAAGTCCCGGCGCAGCTGCACCGCCATCTCCCCGTCCGGCTCACGGCCGCCGCCCGGGCTCATGACGTTCCAGAAGATCGTGTGCAGGTAATGCCCCGCGCCGTGAAACGCCGCCTCCCGCTCCCAGTGCTTGATCAGGTCAAAGTTGCCCGTCTGCCGGGCCCTGGCCATCATCGTCTCGGCGTTGTTCAAGCCGTCCACATAGGCCTTGTGATGCCGGTCATGATGCAGGCGCATCGTCTGCTCATCAATGTGCGGCTCCAGTGCATCGTACGCGTACGGCAACGGCGGCAGCCGATGCTGCCCGATCGGCACGCTCCGTGCCCAATCCCCCGGCTCCAACCCCACAGGCGCCCCCTCCTCTCAGCCACCATCTAGCTGTATGCGCGCAAAAGGCAGGGAGCACCTACCACAATGGGAGAGTCCCTGCCTGATACTCACGCGAGCGGAAGGACGACCTGAAACACCGTGCGCCGCTCTGCTTCTGATGATTCGACCCGAATGTCGCCGCCCATCTGCCCGACGAGCCGCTTTGAAATCGACAGCCCCAGCCCGGTCCCGCTGTTGGGTTTGCGCGTGCGGGCCTGATCCGCCTTGTAAAACGGCTCCCAAATGTACGGGATGTGCTCGGCGGGAATCCCGGCACCACTGTCCGCCACGGCGATCCGTACCCGGTCGCCATCCACCCGTGCCACGAGACTGACCGCACCGCCGGACGGTGTAAAGCGCACGGCGTTCTCCAGCAGGTTGATCAGCACCTGTTCCACGGCATCGCGGTCCGCCACCAGGTGAACCGGCGGGGATTCCACCGTCAGCTGCACGCCCGCGTTCGCACATTGGTAGCGCCAGAGCTCACCCAACCCCTCGCACAGTTCGCTGAGGCTGAACTGGCTGGGCTTGAGCCTCAGCATGCCGGCGTCAAGCTTCGACAGCTCCAGCAGCTGGTCGGTGAGGCGGCGCAGCCGACCGATCTCAGCGATGATCGACGACAGGTACCGCCCACGTGCCGGCTCCGCAATCAGTCCGTCGCGGAACGCCTCAACAACAGCGGAGACCGAGGCGAGGGGTCCGCGCAGTTCGTGGGAGACATTGGCGACAAAGCTGTTCTGAAGCCGCTGTAGCTGGAGTTCCCGTGTCGCATCTTTGAGCAGTGCGAGTGCACCGTACCGCCCAAACTCCGTCGCCACCGGCGAGACGTAAACCTCCAGTTCCAACTGCCCCCGGGGCAGCAGCAACCGAGACGCCGCGAGGCCCTCCGGTTCAGCCGCCTGGTCCAGCGCTTCCCGCAGCGGTGCGGGCAGTTCCGTCTCTGCCAGGGGCAAGCCATCCATGGGGCTGTCCAACCCCAGGAGCTGGTGCGCTGTCGCATTGGCCAGGAGAATGCGGCCGGCGTCATCGACGGCGATGATGCCCTCAGCCATATGTGCGACCAGTGTCTGGAGCTTGAGGTCGCGCGACTCCTCCGCCCTGCTGCGCTCGATCGCGATCGCCAGCAGGTGGGCGGAGATCGAGGCCAGTCGGTCGGCAATGTCACCAGCCTGGTCCGCGTGGCCTCCGAAAAGGGTGAGCGTGCCGACCAGTTCCGCCTGGCTGCCGACGAGCGGCACAACCCAGTTGCTCCCGTCGCCCGACAACTCCGCCGGGTTGGCCGGCACGCGCCGGAGTTCACTGCGGTAGACTTCCGGCAAATTCGGCGCCGCGGCGCAACGCATAAAGAGCCCGCTGGCGTCGACGAGGTGGATGGAACAGAGCGTATCGGGAGCCCGCTGCTCGATAAAGGCGATCACTTGGTGCAGCACATCAGCCAGCGGTGTGCCCTTGGCGATCGCTTCCAGGATGGCCTTCTGGCCGGCCAGCAGCGCTTCGCTCTCCCTCAGCGATTCATACGATTGATCCAGCCGGGCCAATGCCTCATGTGTTTCCCGGTGCAGCCGGGCGTTGTCGATCGCCATGCCGACACGCCGCCCCAGATCCTCTAGCATGGTCAGGTCGGGCGCTTCATACTGCCGGACCGATTCGCCATAGGCCACCTGAAGGGCGCCAAGCACGCGCCCGCGCGCGGTCAGCGGCACGGTAATTGCCGAGGTCATCCCGGGCAGGGGCGCACCGGCCGCATCGGCAACTGTCGCCTGGAAGTCCGATCGGCCAGTCCTCAGGACCTCCCGCAGCTGATCGGCTTGCGCCAGTTCTTGCAGGCACCGCTCCTGACGCCCGCGCAGCAGTTCAGTCTTCGCCTCGTCAACATGGCGGGCGGCCACCATTTTCGCAGCACCATCGTCGTTGACGAGAAAAACAGTACACCAGTCAGCGATCCGGGGGACTGCGAGCTCGGCCACCCGCGCCAGCGTCACCTCATACACAAGCGATTCACTGAGCACCTGGCTTGATTCGGCGAGAAAGGCGAGGCGCCGGTTGGCCGATTCGGCCGCCGCACGGGCTGCCTTCTCTGCCTCAAGCTTGGCGCTCGCCTCCTCGGCGCGCTTCCGCTCGGTCAGGTCCCGGGTTACCTTGGCGAAGCCGCGGAGTACCCCGGACGAGTCCCACACGGCTGTGATCACCACGCTGGCCCAGAACTGGGTACCATCCTTGCGCACCCGCCAGCCCTCATCCTCCAGGCGACCCTCGGCCACAGCGACCTCCAGCTCGCGCCACGGCTTACGCGCGATCACATCATCGCACGGGTAAAATTTTGAGAAGTGCTGGCCGATGATCTCATCGGCCTCGTAGCCCTTGATTCGCTTCGCACCGGCATTCCACGTGGCAATGCGGCCGTCGGGGTCCAACATGAAAATCGCATAGTCCTGCACACTCTCCACCATCAGGCGGAACTGCTGATCGCTGTCCTCCTGAACCCTCTGAGCGACGCCAGTGTTCGGCATTTCCAACCCTACACTTCCTTAGCCGAATTATACTCGCTTGTACTGTTCTAAACCAATTCATAAAATCCTCTTACGGACATCAAACAATTAATACGCTTATCATATCACAACACGGCTCCTAATAATCAAAAGCCCCGTGAGGGCGATCACCTCACGGGGGCTCGGCGGCAAGCTAGACGGCCACTTTCAGCAAGGAAGGAGGCCCGTGCGGCGGAACTTGTAGCGCTCGTAAAGCAACTCCACGCCGCCGTCCCGGTGGCTGAACGCCACGACCTGCCGGTAGCCGCCCCCGACGGTGTGAAAGCGGGACCGCTCCGGATTCAGATCAAACGGCACCAGGGGGACCGACTCTTCCGAGTGCTTGTTCTTGAACTCCAGCATCAGCAGGTCGCCCTTGCGCCGGACGGTCGCGGGGAAAGTGCCCCGGTAGGTCTCGTACTGGCCGGTCAGCCCGTCCAGGATCTGCTCCGTCCGCAGCGCCGGCAGCGCCCACGGGTCCTCGCCCAGGGCCGTGGCCAGCGCAAAGTCGGCGATGTTCGCCATGGAGTACCCGGTGCCGTTCGCCAGCACCACCGCCCCAAGCTTACGATCGGGCAGGAAGCGCATCGCCGCCGTCGCCACATACATCATGCCCGTGTGGCCCACCAGCCGATGGCCGAAGAAGCGCGAGTTGCTCAGACCGAAGCCGTAGAAGGCTGCGGGCTCACCGGTGGTCATGCTCTCCGGGGGCGTGCGCACCTCTGACGCAGACATCGCCGCGATCGATGCCGGACTGACGATCCGCCGCCCGTCCGGCCCGGCCCCCTCATTCAGATACATCTCCAGATAGCGGCTCATATCCAGGGCGTTGCTGACCAGGCCGCCGTCGGCCTCCGCCTGCCCCCACGGGTAATCGCTGGCGATGTGGTTGCCTTCCTTGTCGACCACGTAGGGCACGGCCACGTCAGCGTCGGCCTTGACGAGGTCGCGCTGGTGAGCGCTGCGCGTCATCCCCAGAGGCAGCAGGATGTGCTCCCGCACGTAGTCCG
>JAQBPS010000722.1 GCA_028287415.1 Bacillota bacterium
ACCCGAAACGGCCCGCAGGTAGTCGGCTTCTTTGAGACCATCGGCAAGGCGCACACTTACGCCGCCAAACGCGCACACGAGACCGGCAACCTCTTCCGGATCGAGCGCCGGCCGGCCCACAGCACCAGCTGGGAGACGGCGATGGAGCTTGCTCCCGAGACACAGACGCCCGTTGAGGCGGCCATCGCACGGGGCAAGCTGCCGAGGGTCCAGGATGCCAAGGGCCGCAAGGGCCAGGTGCTCTCCTACATCCGGCCCGCCCGCACAGTCCGGGTTGCCTGGCTTGACGTCGACAGCCCCGGCTCCGGCGAGGTGATTGCCGTCGACCAGCTGACCCTCCGCTAACACCCGACAAAAAACGCCGCTTCGCCAGCCCGGCGGAGCGGGGTTTTTGGCGTGGACGCCTTTTTCCTCCCGTTCCCAGCACTGTGAATCGCAGTTTGTCCCTCACAACGGCAAATCCTATTTACAACGAGAGGGCGATGCGGTAAACTCCGGGAGGAATTGCCAATGGTGTTTCCACTGCTTGATAGTGTACAGACGCGCCGCCAGCCCTGGATGACGTACATCCTGATCGGCATCAACGTGCTCGTGTTCCTGGCGGAGGTCATAGCGGGGCCGGCCATGCAATCGCTGCTGACGGCGTTTGCCGTCGTTCCAGCCAATGTCGGAAACCTCCAGTACTGGATCGCCACCGGCGGCTGGCCGCTGGTCACCCTGATCACCGCCGCCTTTCTGCACGGCTCCTGGGCGCACCTGATCGGCAACATGCTCTATCTGTGGGTCTTCGGGGACAACGTGGAGGACCTGCTGGGACACGGCCGGTTCCTGCTGTTCTACCTGGCGTGCGGGGTGTTGGCGAATCTGGCACACATCCTGGCCAACCCGGGCTCGCCGGTCCCGACCATCGGGGCCTCGGGTGCGGTCGCCGGCGTGCTGGGCGGGTACATCCTCAGCTTTCCCCGCGCCCGTGTGCTGACCTTGATTCCGATCGGCCTGTTCGTACCGGCCATACGCGTTCCGGCGTGGGCCTACCTGAGCTTCTGGTTCCTGACGCAGCTCGCAAGCGGGCTCGCCCCGATTTGGGTGCATCAGGTCACGGGCACGGTCGCCTTCTGGGCACATATCAGCGGCTTTCTGAGCGGCATCGCGCTGGTGCGGCTGCTGCGGCCGGCAGAGGGGGATCGAGTGGCAACCGGGAGGTGATCCTGATCCGAATAGCAGGTCTGGATGTCGGGGATAAAACCATAGGTGTGGCGCTAAGCGATGAACTGGGCTGGACAGCCCAGGGGCTGGAGGTGATCCGCCGCAAGGGTTGGGATCACGACATGACCCGCCTCGCCGAGATTATGCGGCAATATGGGGTGGAGCGTTGGGTGGTCGGTCTGCCCCGCAACATGAACGGCACTGACAGCCCCCGCACCGCCATCACCCGGGACTTCATGCAGATCCTCAGCGAACGGCTGGGACTGCCGGTTGAATCCTGGGACGAGCGGATGACCACCATGGTCGCCGAGAAGGTGCTGCTCCAGGCTGACGTCAGCCGGGCGAAGCGCAAGCTGGTGATCGACAAGGTGGCGGCAGCGGTGATCCTTCAGGGGTATCTCGATGCGCAAAGTATCCGTCGAAAGTCCGAATCCTGACCGTTCCCTAAGGCGACCAGAAATGTTGCATTCCGGCAGGTTTCGTGGTTTGACATGCCAAAAGCCCTCAGCTAAAATGAGGGTATTCTTGTGAATCGAGGTGGTCCTCTTGGCGAATGAAAATGAGCATGACCATGAGCACGATGACGAAGAAGTCATCGTTCTTACTGATGAAGAAGGCAACGAGCACGAGTTTACCATCGTCCAGGTGATCAAAGTAGACGAGAAGGACTATGCGATCCTGCTGCCCCTCCACGGTGAGGAGGAAGCAGAGGAGGCCGTCATCCTCCGCATTGACCAGGAGGAAGGCGAGGACATTCTCGTCGAGATCGACGACGAGGAAGAGTTCGAGCGGGTGGCTGAGGCCTGGGAAGAGCTCCTCGACGAAGAGGAATACGACGAGCAGACCGACAACAAGTAATTGGCAAGGAGCCCGATTGGGAGGGCTCCTTTGTCGCGTGTAGAATATGATGGGCATAGGTTTCATGGAGGAGGCCATCGGTTGCCGGAAGTGGCAAGAGTACGTCGCAGAGTCACCGCATGGATTCTGGCGCCGCTCATGCTGCTGGCATTGGCCGCAGGGGGTGCGCGCTGGTGGGTGGCCAATCTGCTGCAACCAGTCAACCCGGGCGCCGCTGAACCGGTGACGGTGGAGATTCCGGCAGGAGCCTCCACCAGCGCAGTCGCCCAGCTGCTGTTCAGTCACCGGCTGGTCAGGGAGCCCGTGGTGTTTGCTTATTATGCCCGTTACAGACACCTGGACAGCCAGCTCAAGCCCGGGGAGTACCAGTTTTCCGCTGGGATGACCCCGGGGCTGATCCTGGACAAATTGTCCAGAGGCGATGTCGTGGTCCACAGGTTCACGGTGCCGGAGGGGCTGACGGTGGCTCAGATTGCTGATCTGCTCGCTGCCAAACATCTCGTCGATCGCGACCGGTTCCTGGCCGCGGCCGCGTCGTCGCACCTGGCGG
>JAQBPS010000362.1 GCA_028287415.1 Bacillota bacterium
GCCCCCGCGGCCCCGGGCTCAGGCCCCCGGCTGGGAGCGCTGATCGCCCCCGCCGCCGCCGGCAGGTCCGCCGCCACATGCAGGGCGGCCTCATGCCATGTCCGCCGCTGCTCGGCAGCCCGGTAGAGCCGGGCGCCCGCCGCCACGTCTCCCTGCGCCAGAGCAGCCTTCGCCGCCTCATAGACCTGCCGCAGTTCGAGTTGCAAGTCCGGCGCCAGCTCGGCGACGGCAGCTGCGGACGCCGCCGCCAGGGCGGCCCCGGCTGCGCCGGGCACGGCCTGCACCAGCGGCCCGGCCACCCGTTCCGCCACCCCGGCAGGCGGGCTTCCCTGAAACCAGGTCGGCATTTGCAGGGCAATGGCAAGCTCCAGGCGGGGAATCGTCACATCGGCCAGCAGGAGGTCCGGGTACCGGGCGGCCAGCTGCCGGCAGGCAAGTCGCATCGCCTCAGCGGCCAGCCCCCGCAGTCCCGCAGTCCGGTCCTCCGCCGTCCCGGTGTAGTCCGTGACGGCAAACGCGACGGCGAATTCGCCCACCGTCAGGCCGGGGGCACGCACGCCCGGATACTTGACACTGTACGTGAACCGCTCCTCGGGCATCGCCGCCGCCTTCCCTTCGCTGGATTCAGATCAGCTGCTTCACCTTGTCGAGCGCCAGGTCCATAAAGAAGGAGAGGTTGGGCGGGAACCACCGCTCCAGTCCTTCGTGGGCGATCTCGATCGACTCGATCCCCACCTGGTTGGCGGTGGCGTTGAACTGCGGGCCGGTCCACCGGACCGGAAGGCCCCGCCGGAAGTACCAGACCTGCGCCCCCGCGGCCAGGCTCAGCGGGTCCTTGATGCCCGCGTAAGGCAGGCCGATGATCGTCCCGTCCTTCCGCTTGAGGCTGGTGCCGTAGGACAGGGCACGGGCATTGTTGAAGTGCCATTCCCAGAGGCTGTTGTTGAATCCCATACCCCATTTCAGGGTGATGTTGCCGTGGGTCGTCCGCCCCGGCAGCCGGTGCACCTTGTCGATCAGGCCGCCTTCCTGGTAGGTGTAGAGCTCCTGCTCGGAGCCCATCCCCGTGCACTCGCTGAAGCCGCCGTCAAAAATGGCCTCCGCCGCCAGCGATGCCGCCATGCTCAGGGCCGTCTCCAGAGCGCTGCCCGAAGTGCCCATGATGATCCAGTAGCGATAAGCCACAACCGGTTCTGTCCGCAGCAGGCTCATCGCAGCTCCACCTCCCGCACCTGGACCGCGTCCCGGCTCCGTTCCAGCCGCACCACAATGAACTCGGCCGGCCGGGCGGGGGCGAGCCCCACTTCGGTCACCAGCATGCCGGCGTCGATCACATCTGGCGTGTTGATCTCGTCGTCGCACTTGATGTAGAAGCCCTCCGTGGGCGTGGCGCCCGCCAGGGCACCCCGCCGCCAGAGCTCTTCCAGAAAGGTGGACAGGGCGTTGATGATCTGAAAGCGGAGCTTCAGCGTGTGCGGCTCGAAGACGGCCCACGGCGTCGCTTCCACGATCGCCTTTTCCACCATCGTCATCAGCCGCCGGACGGGCACGTACCGCCACGTCGGGTCGCTGGAGAGCGTCCGCGCCCCCCAGACCTTGACACCCTGCCCGGTCACCAGACGCAGGCAGTTAATCCCGACCGGGTTGAGCTGCGCCTGGTCCGCTTCCCGGATCGCCCGGGCCAGAGCCAGGACGCCCGGCACCACCACGTTGGCCGGCGCCCGGTGGACGCCTTCGGTCAGGTCAGTCCTGGCATAAATGCCGGCCATGTGGCCCGACGGCGGCACCCAGACGGTGCTGCCCGGCGGGCCGGACGGGTCGGTCACCAGGAACCACGGGTAGTAGACGGCGGCAAACTTGGAGTCCCTGCCTTCCCGCCAGTCCATCAGCGACTGTGGGTCCAGGTCGGGCGGCGGGTCGATCAGCGCAAAACGGTCTGCCAGCTGCTCGCAATGGTCGGTCAGGGCGTCCCGCAACGCTTCCTGCTCCAGTTCGCTCAGCAGGGGGCTACCTGCGCGCACCACGCCGGGCCGGACCAGCACCGGCTCACGGGCGCAAATGTCCGGGACCGCCACCACGGAGACCTCCGGCAGCGTCTCCAGGGCCCGCAGTCCGTCGGCAAAGTGGGTCATACTCAGCCCTGACAGCCCGTCGGTGCCGCCCTGAAGCGCTCCCGTCCCGGTCGGCGGCACCGCCGGCGCCCCAGCGAGCACCACCCATGCCGAGCTGACCGCCCGCCCGTAATACCGGGGATGGGCCGGGTCTACACCGAGGAAGCGGAACTCCTCAGCGGCCTCACCGAGCTGGAGCCTCAGGTGGAACTCCCGCGTCTCGAGCAGGGCGCCCACCGCGGGCACGGGCGCCACCGGCTCCCGCCACGTGATCCGCCGGCCGTCCAGGCGATCGACCACGGCGGTCACGCCGCTCACCCCCACCACCGACCCGGGCGCAAAGCCCGTGGTCGCATCCACCTCCGTCCAATCCCCGCCGTAGGCCCAGGCCGTGGCCCGGGCGGCGCCCCGCCTGGCCGGCGTGACGGCCGCCTTGAGCCCGTTGGCCCAGGCGCCGGGGCTGCCGGCCGACACCGTCAGCCCGCCTGGCAGATCCAGGCTGGCCGTCCGGGCATCATTCGTCACCCGCACCATGTAGAGCAGCTGGCCGCCCCCGGCAAAGAAACCCCGGGCGGCATGGGCCAGGTAGAGCCCTGTCACCGGTCCCCCGAAGATCCGCTCGCACTGCTCCCGGTTGGTGACCGCCACCGCCCGCCCTACCGGGCCGCGGGCCGCAAGGCCCACGAACCCGGCAATGTCGGTGCGCAGCGGGTTGACCGGCTGGTCGGGCGGGGTGACAGACTCCAGGTAGAGCCCGGGCGCCCGGTAGTCCGCCATGGGTCAATCCCCCTTGTTGCTACTTGGTCTCAATGTCGTCAATGCCTTCGTGGACCAGCTCCAGGGTCTCAACGGCCACACCGTTGTCCGAGGCGTGCAGCGTCGGGCCGACCCACTTGGAGGGCCAGGCATTGCGCAGGGTGAACCGGACCAGTTCCTTGGTGCCGGAGTCGTCGAACATGACGATCGAGATGTCATGCCGGTCCAGCTTGCCGCTCATGGTATCCATGCGCCACTTCCAGAGCGTGAGGCTGGCGGTCAGGCCCCGCTTCAGGGTGATGTTGCCGAACTTGCGGAGGCCGGGAATCTTGCGGACGGTGATCTCGTCGTCACCGTTGCGGTAGGCGATCACGTCGGTTTCGCTGTCGAGGCCGTTGCACTCGGAGAAGCCGGCTTCAATGGTACCGCCCAGCTCCAGCTTGAAGTTAAAGGCGCCGAACGGATCGACCGGCCCCTGGCGGCCATACCTTGCACGTGCCATCTTGACCCTTCCTCCCCTTACTCACTGACAGAGCTGCCCGTGGGCTTCTGGCCCACCCGGAAGATGACGAACTCGGCCGGCTTCACCGGAGCGATGCCCACTTCGATAACCACCTGACCCGCGTCGATCACTTCCGGCGGGTTGGTCTCGGCGTCGCACTTGACGAAGTACGCTTCCTGCGGCGTGGTGCCGAAGAAGGCCCCCGACAGGTAGAACCGGTAGAGGAAGGCGCCCACGTCCCGCCGGATCTTGGCCCAGAGCGTCTGGTCGTTGGGCTCGAAAACCGTCCACTGGGTCCCCTCATCGATCGACTCCTCGATCTGAAGGAAGAGCCGCCGCACGTTGATGTACCGCCAGGAGGCATCGTCCGCCAGTGTGCGGGCGCCCCAGACCCTGGTGCCCCGACCGGGGAACTTGCGGATGCAGTTAATGGCCATGGGGTTGAGCAGGTTCTGCTCCGCCATGGAGACCTGCACTTCCAGCCCGCGGGCGCCGAAGAGCAGCTCGTTGGCCGGCGCCTTGTGCACGCCCCGGGTCTGGTCGACCCGGGCATAGAGCCCGGCGATGTGGCCGCTGGGCGGGACCAGCTTCTGCGCACCCGTGGGCGAGAGCGGGTTGTCCACGTAGATCCAGGGGTAGTAGAAGGCGCCGTACTTGGAGGAGAGCTCGCCCCGCTGCTCCTGTACAGCCTGGAGATCCAGGCCCGCCCGGCAGTCCACAATGGCGAATCGATCGGCCATGCTCTCGGCGTGCTCAAGCATCGCCTCGTGGAGCGCCTGCACGTTGGCGGCGGCGAAGAGGACGTCGCCCTTCTCGTTCTTGCCCACCGCGTCGGCCAGGATCACCATCGTCACCTGGTCGACACCCTCGAAGGCGGCGAGGCCCGTCCGGTTGTCAGGGCCCAGGTTCTGTCCCTTGAAGTCGGAGACCGTAATATCCACGGAGCCGTTGCGGCCGCCTCGCAGGTTGTGCCACTCGCCCTTCTTCATGGCCAGCGGCAGCCGGTGCTCCGGCGTCACGTCGGTCCAGGCGGCGTCGACCAGGCTCTCAATCTGCACC
>JAQBPS010000366.1 GCA_028287415.1 Bacillota bacterium
AGTATTGTGTCCGCTACTGCTGGACGCCAAGCGCTCCAGTACGGCTCGGTAAGCGGTTGTGCGCGAGTCTCTGGGGGCTTCGCCCGCCTTCACCAAGGTACTGGCAAATGGGCTGGGCCTCGCTGAAGACCCGGGCGGCAATACCAGCTTCGGCATGCACCGGTGCGAGTTGCTCGCCGCGCTGCTCTGCCACAGCGCGGCCGTTGGCTTAAAAACAACTGATGAGAAGCTCGCTTTCATCGATGAGGCGTTCGGCAGTGCCGGCTACAGCCTCGACACGCCATACCTGAATCCCGGTAGTAGCGACCATTATCAGATCCCGTTCCCGGCGACCGAAGCGGTCACGCAAGTCGCTGTCGCCAAGCACATCCCCGCCACTGATCCAGTCCCGCCGTCGGCGGAAGAGTCGCTCGCAATGGCTGTCAAACTGGGTGGCAGACTGACCGACTCCGCCATCTGGTATGAAGATCGCTGCAACTGGCTGAGCAGCACCGTTGACGGCAACATCCTCAGCCATGGCGCTTCCGGTCCTGACCTCTACAGCGGCCTCACCGGTATTGGCTGGTTTCTGGCGGAACTGGCTGCGGTGACCGGCGGTGACGGGGAGCGCCATACGGCCCTTGCAGCCCTGCGCAACGCGCTGACGATCGCGGACAACATGCTTCACCCCATTCCGTTCGATGCACTCTATAGCGGCCCAATTGGCTTCGCACTGATCGCACTGCGGGCCGGGGCGCTGCTGGGGGATGAACAACTGGCGGCGCAGGCGCGTGCACTGATCAGCCGCAGGCCGCGCCCGGCAGAGCAGAAGCTGCCGGATTTCGACATGATGGCCGGGTTTGCCGGTACGATCACCGGTCTGGTGATTCTCGGGGAGCAGCTCGCCGATCACACGTTGCTCGAAACGGCGACGGAATTGGGCGATGCTTTGATTGCCCATGGGGAGCAGAGCCACGGCAGATCCTCGTGGAAGTCCCCGTACATGGCCAAGTTCCGTAACCTGACCGGCTTCTCCCACGGCGCCGCCGGTGCCGCGTTTGCGCTGCTGGAACTGTTCGATGCCACGCGTGAAGAACGCTTTCGCGCCGCTGCGGAAAGCGCCTTCGCCTACGAGCGGTACTGGTTCGATGAGCGCACCCAGAACTGGCCGGACTTCCGCGGGGTCCCCGCCTCGGCGAAGCGGGCTGACATCACGTTCAGCAGCGAAACTGCGTGGTGTCATGGCGCTCCCGGCATCGCTCTGAGCCGCCTGCGCGCCTACGAGCTGTTAGACATGCCAGGGTACAAAGCTGAAGCGGAGGTTGCGCTGCGCACGACGCTGCGGAGCACCGAGGGCATGCTGGCCTCCGGTGTGGGCAATTACTCACTCTGCCACGGTATGACCGGCAACGCCGAGGTCCTGCGCTACGGCGCCCAGCTCCTCGGGGGGGAATGGCGGTCCATCTGGGCTGACGTGAACGGGCGGATCGCGGCGGCCGGCATTGCCACGCACGGCTCCGGGCGCCTGCCCTGGCGCTCCGGCGGTCCGATTGAAGGCCCGGGGCTGATGGTGGGGCTGGCAGGCATCGGCTACTACTATCTGCGGCAGTGCAAGCCCACCATTCCGTCGCCGCTCCTCCTCCTGCGACATGAGTTCGCGCCGCAGGCGCTCGCGCTGGGACCTGGCAAGGTAGGCGCTATGCAAGCTTAACAGGCCAGGAGCTCCGCCGGCTGCCACATGCGAGAAGGCCTTCACCCACCGGTGAAGGCCTTTTTTTCAGTCGTAATACACAGATAGGAGGAATGAGAAAGATGATGGTGAATGACGTATATATTACATAAAAATTAACAATATGAAGTATTTCCTGCACCATTGCACTTGAGGAGCGTGCTACCCGATGACCAGCAGCCTGGTGGACCGCATCAAACAGTACTACGACAAACTCAGCCCCAGCCACCGGACGGTCGGTGAGTTCCTGGTCCGTGAGCCAAGGCTCCTGGCCTTCGGCACCGCTGCCAGCATTGGCCGGGCGGCCGGTGTCAGCGAGGCCAGCGTAATCCGGCTCGCCCACCAGGGAACCGGCGTTATGGGCCGGGTGCTCGAGCACGACGTCCATCTGATCCGGCACACGCTGAAGCTGAACCAGGCTGAGGTGTTCGACCGGGCCGTGGCGACCCTGTCAGCCGCCAGGCGCATCTTTGTGACCGGCGCCCGCTCCAGCTACGGTGTGGCCCACTTTTTCTGGTACACGCTCCGCATCCAGGTCGCCGGGGACTGGACGTGGGCCGCTATGCGAAGGAGCACGGCTGCCCGATCGTGGATCGAGCAGGTAAACCGGGACTGGAAGCGAGTGTCAAGGGGAGAGTAGCCGCGGTGTGATCGCCGAAGACGGTCCGAAATTAGCGACAGGGGGTTTCAGGCGATGGGCAAAGCGTCGTGGATCTACGAGTATGAGGCTTACGCAGGCAAGATTATCGCGGAGCGTAAGACACCTGGCGCCTCGGTGGCCTTCGCACTGAACGGCGAGCCGGTCTATGCGCAGGGTTTCGGGTTTCGCAATCGGGCGGAAGGGCTCCCGTGCACCGAGAGCACCGTTCACGGCATCGGTTCCGTGACCAAGTCGTTCACCGCTGTCGCCGTGATGCAGCTCCAGGAGCGCGGGCATCTGAACGTGACCGACCCGGTGGTCAAGTACCTGCCCGAGTTCCGTACGCCCAACCCCGAATACACCAGGCAAATCACCATTCATCACTTGCTGACGCACTCGGCGGGGCTGCCGCCGCTCCCCTCGCTCTATCCGGCGATGGGCCCCTCCTTCCGTGACGACCCCAACCGCAAGCACTTCCCCCTCTCCCTGGACGTGGCCCAGTTCGCGGATATTGACAGTTACGCCGACCTGATGGCGTTTATCGCCGATTTCAAGTTCACGCCCCTCGGTGAGCCTGGCACCCGCTTCAGCTATAGCAATGACGGGTTCGGCCTGCTCGCTGCGGTCATCGAGCGGGTCAGCGGGCTCAGCTACGAGCGGTACGTGGCGGAAAACATCCTGCTCCCCGCGGGGATGGCCGATTCCACGTTCGACGTGGAGCGGCTGATGAAGCATCCCGAGACCACCCAGCTCTATGGCCCCAATCTGGAACAGGATGGGGCGATTGAGCCGCAGCCCGGCTGGTGGCAGGCGCCCGCGCTGCTGGCGGCCGGCTTCCTGCGTTCCACCGCTGTGGACATGCTCCGGTACATGGAGATCTATCGGACGGGCGGCCTGGTGGGGCGCGAGCGGATTCTTGCGCGGGAGTCCGTGGCGGCGATGCTCCACCCCCACATCGAGTGCAGCGCAGGTATGCACTACGGCTACGGCCTGATGATCGTGAAGTTTCACGGCGCCACGCTCGTGGAACATGGCGGGTCCACCAAGGGTGTTGCTGCGCAAGTCGTCTGCGTACCCGAAAAGGGCATTACCGGCGTCGCGCTGACCAACGTGAGCGGCGGCCCGGGCCTCAGCCTCGCCATGGGCGGAGTCAACGCCCTGATGGGGCTGCCGCTGGCGACCAGGCGAGTTGAGTACACGGAGGTCCCCATCCACCCTGATCTCCTTCCGGACTATGCCGGCGAGTACAGTTCCCTGGAGGGCAGCCAGTTCGCGATCAAGGCCGCGGAGGGCAAGCTGATCGGGGCACTGATGGGGCATGAGCTGCCTGGCCGGTGTATCGGCGAGGATCGGTTCGCACTGGCCACCCCCGGGGAGGAGACGGCGGTCACGTTCCTGCGCGATGCCGCTGGCACGGTTGTGCAAGCCGCTGCCGGGTTACGCATCTTTAGCAAGGTCAGTTAGGTGTCGATAAGGAGGGCTTCAGCGTGCTTACGGTGAACGACGTGCTCTCGATCCGGCACCCGGAAGCGCCCCGCTGGTCCCCGGACGGGGCCTGGCTGGCCTTCCATTACATTGTTGACGGCGCCACGCAGCTCAACGTCGTTCCCGCCGGCGGCGGCGAGCTGGTTCGGCTCTCTGCGGCAGACGCGGGCGCCTGGGACTGGGCCTCTGACGGCCGTGTCGCGTGGGCGGAGGGCCCGCGGGTCATGGCTGCCAGACCGGGCGCCGTGCCGGGCGCCGGGTCGGGCGCCGGGCCGGGTGTTCTGCTGGACGGGCAGGCACCGGTGGGCGACCTCAAGTGGTCTCCCGATGGGCGCATGCTGGCGGTCTCCCGCGGCGGCAAGCTGATCCTGCTGGGCGGCCAGCCGCTCCTGCACGAACTGTCGGCGCCCGGACCGGTCCTGGACTTCTGGTGGTCGCCGGACTCGGCCTGCATCGCCATGCTCTTCCTGGACGGCAGCCAGTGGGATGCCGGAGTGGTGCACGTCGCATCGCGGCAGCTCACCTGGCGAAGCCGGACGCGCGACTGGGAGCACGGACTGGCATGGCTCGGATCGGACAAGCTGAGCGTGGTGCGCATCTCCGAGGATGCCAGCATGCGGGAGTACCTGGTGGTCGACCTGAAAGACGGGAGTGAGGAGGTACTGGAGCGGGAGACGAGCCCCAGG
>JAQBPS010000413.1 GCA_028287415.1 Bacillota bacterium
CTCAGCCAGATCACCTTCTTCGATTTCATCACGGCCATTGCGATCGGCGACATCGCTGCGGCGAAGCTGAGCGATCCCGAAGCCCCCTTCCTGCCCTGGCTTGCGGGCACGGTGCTCTGGTTCGCCATGACGATCGCACTCGACCGGCTGGTGCTGAGCAACCGGCGGATCGCCAAGCTCGTGGAGGGCGAGCCCACCATCGTCATCGAGAAAGGGCAGATCTATGAGCAGCGGCTCAAGCAGAATTACCTGCGGGTTGACGAACTGCTGGCCAACCTGCGCGCGAAAGGGCTGTTCAACCCGGGCGATGTGGAGTTCGCTATGTTCGAAACCGACGGGACCGTGAGCGTGTTGCCGCGTGCACAGGTGCGCCCCGTCACCCCCAAGGATCTGAAGCTATCCACATCGTACGAGGGCATCGCCAGGGAGATGATCTTCGAGGGGCGCATCAACCAGATCAACTTAAAGGATCTCGGGAAGGACAAGGCCTGGCTGCTCAAGAAGCTGCATGAGCAGGGGTATGACGACCTGAAACAGATCTTTCATGCGTCCCTGGATACCCAGGGCGGGCTCTATGTGGATGGCTACGATGACCCGATCAAAGGCAGCCGGGTTGACGTCAGAGACTATCCGAGCCCTGAAGAGAAACAGCCGAATTGACAGGAAGACGAGGGGTGGCCGCAACCCCTCGTTTTTTCGCGATATCGCACAAATAGAATAACACCGTGAGGGAACGAAACGTATTGCTATTCACCCGTAAGCGGTGTAGTATCCATGTATAAATATGCATGCCACGTAATATATGCATGCATTCTTGCATAAACGCGCCAGCATTTACAGCAGATTTCATGAGGGGGATACACCAGAGTGAACCGCCGCACCCTGTCCCTGACGGCTCTAGCCGTCCTGGCTGCGATTTCGCTGACCGCCTGCGGTGGCAAGGCGTCAAACAACACGGCTGCTCCGATCGCCGCCGGCACTCCCGTAAAGGGTGGCACTTACACCGTCGCCACGGTGATCGACGCCACATTCCTGAACACGATCCTGAACCAGGACCAGTTCTCCAACGAAGTCAACGCCATGATCTTCGACAGCCTCCTCAACCAGAACGACAAGATGGAGTGGGTCCCCTCACTCGCCACCGAACTGCCCAAGACCGAAGACGGTGGCAAGAAGTGGACCTTCAAGCTGCGTGACGGCGTCAAGTGGCAGGACGGCGTGGACTTCTCCAGCGCTGACGTCAAGTTCACCTTTGCGGCGATCCTGCACCCCGGTTACACCGGCGTGCGTGCCAGCGGCCTGACCGCCATCAAGGGCGTCACCGCCCTGCGCGACGGCTACAAGGCCGTCGATGCCGACGTCACGGCGAACAAGCTGACCAAGGAGCAGGGCGACCAGAAGAAGGTTGCCGCCTGGGAGGCCTGGAAGCAGAGCGACGCCATCCAGGTGCCAGACAAGACCAGCGTCATCTTCCTCTTTGACAAGCCTTTCGCCCCCGCCATGGCCAACATAGCCGGCCGCGGCATCCTCCCCGAGCACCTGCTCAAGGATGAGGTCGGCGCCAAGATGAAGGACAGCAAGTTCAACCGCAACCCGGTCGGCACGGGTCGCTTTTCCTTCGTGGAGTGGAAGGCCAACGACCGTATCGTCCTGAAGGCGAATGACAACTGGTTTGGTGGCCGCCCGAACATCGACCAGTACATCATCCGGGTTTTCCCGGACAACAACACGGCGATGGCCGCCCTGGAGAAGGGCGAAATCGATCGGGCCGATGTGGCGGCCGATCAGTTCGACCGCTTCAAGAACGACGTCAAGAACGTCAACATGATCGAGTACCCCACCCTCAACTACCGCAACATCTCTCTCGACCAGAAGAACCCCCTCTTCACCGACAAGAACGTGCGGTATGCCCTGGCGTACGCCATGGACAAGGAGACCCTGGTCAAGCAGCTGCTGCTCGGCCATGGCATCACCGCCTGGAGCCACGGTTCGCCGAGCCGCTGGGATTACAGCGACAAGGTCATGAAGTTCGAGTACAACAAGGACAAGGCGAAGCAGCTGCTGGATGCCGCCGGCTGGAAGCCGGGTCCGGACGGCATTCGGGTGAAGGACGGCAAGAAGTTCTCCTTTGACTTCTATTATGTCGGCTCGACCAAAACCGAGGCTGACGCGGCTCAGGTGATTCAGGCGGCCTGGAAGGAAGTCGGCGTAGAGGCCAACCTGAAGTCGACCGACCAGCCGACCCTGCTCGACCTGAGCGACGCCGGCAACCCGAACCGCAAGCAGCCGCCCGCCTACCTGCTGGGCTGGAATGTCGGAACCGAGCCCGACTCCTACTCGATCTGGGCCTGCGACGGCACCTTCAACGACATCTCCTACTGCAACAAGCAAGTTGATGATCTGCTGAACCAGGGCCGTGCCGAACTGGACCAGAGCAAGCGGGCGCCGATTTATGCCAAGCTCCAGGAGCAGCTGGCCGCGGATCAGCCGTACATCTGGCTCTGGTTCCCGAACAAGATCGTCGGCCTGAGCAAGCGGATGGCCGGCCCCATCGCCGGTACGCCGGTCGGTATCGAGTGGAACATCGAGAAGTGGTGGATTCAGCCCGGCAAGTAAGCAATCCGGCGCCAGGCCAAGCGATACGGGGAGCCGACCGGCTTAAGTCCGGTCGGTCTCCCTCTTTGTCTGGGGTTCGTTCCATGCGGTCCGAGACACATGAAAGGGGATGGGCGGATGGCCCGCTATCTGATCCGGCGCCTGTTTCAGGCCATACCCGTGCTGCTTGGCATCACGCTGATCAGCTTTATGATCGTGAATTCCGCCCCGGGCGACCCCGCCTTGCTTTACATGGACCGCAGCAGTAACCCGACAAAGGCGGACATCGATCGGGTCCGGCATGAACTGGGCCTGGATAAGCCACTGCCGTTGCGCTACGCAGACTGGCTAACACGGGCGGTCAAGGGCGACTTCGGCAACTCCTTCGTTGACAAGCGCCCGGTGATGGCGAAGATCAGCGAGGCGGTCCCCTACTCACTGATCCTGGCCCTCGCTTCCATTGTCGTCGGTTACACGTTGGCGATCCTGCTCGGCGTCATTGCGGCGGTGCGTGCCAACACCTGGCTGGACCACCTGATCAGCGGCCTCTCGGCACTGCTGGTCTCGGCACCGACCTTCTGGGTCGCACTGATGGCGATGCTCATCCTCTCGCTCAAATGGAACCTGCTACCGACCAGCGGCTGGTCTGACTACGGCGACGGCTCCTTCCTGAACGTGGCCTGGCATCTGGTGCTGCCGACCTTTATCCTCGCGAGCCGCGACATCGCCGGCCTCTCCCGGTACGTCCGCTCCGGCATGATCGAGACGCTGAACGCGGACTACGCCCGCACGGCGCGATCCAAGGGGCTCCAGGAACGGATCGTCGTGTACAAGCATGCGCTGCGCAACGCCCTGATCCCCGTGGTTACCGTGATGGGCCTCTCCCTCCCCTACCTGGTGGGCGGCGCCGTCGTCACCGAGCGGGTCTTCGCCCTGCCGGGCATGGGCCGCCTGGCGATCGACTCGGTGGCAGGCCGTGACTACCCGACGATCATCGCCATCAACC
>JAQBPS010000462.1 GCA_028287415.1 Bacillota bacterium
TCGTTTGGCGGCATGCCGGAGACGCGACCGGGCGCCTGTCTCTTTCGCGGCCGGCCCACCGGGCCTTCCCAGAGTTCATAGTGCATGGGGTGAATCGAAACATATGTCGCCGCAAACAGACTGGCTCGCACTGATCGACCGGACCTCGCTGCCGGCAGAAGCCCAGACCTTGCTTGCTGAGGCCAGGGTAAAGCGGGTTGAGGTCCGTCAACGTTCGCAGGAGATCACCCTGCATCTTGAATTGCCCGGGCGCCTGCCGCTCGCTTACCGTGAGCCGCTGGCGTCCGCCATCGCCTCAGGCTGTTTTCCCGGCCTGCCGGTGACCGTGCGGGTCGTCCCGCAGGTGATCGCACCCGTCGGGGAGCCCGAATCGCTGGTGCGCACCGCCTGGGAGGAGATTACCCTCCAGGCCCGCACCGCCCTGCCCCGCCTGAACGGCATTCTGGACAAGGCCGTCTGGGCCCTGGAGGGCGCCAGCCTCCGCCTCGAGGTCCCGACCGATGCCATGGTCACCGTCGTTGAGGGCTGTGATGGCCCGGCCAAACTGGAAGAGCTGCTGCGGTGCGAGACGGGCCTCGCCCTGACCGTCCGCTGCTTGACGAGGCCCAAGCCGAAGGTAGAGCCGAAGCCCGAGATCGCTATCGTGGACGAGGATCCGTTCGCCGAACCGCCCGCCGGCGATGTGCCGTTGCCACCCGAGCCGCAGCAGGCCGATCCGTCCACCGAGTTCATGGACCAGTACATCACGGACTGGATGCAGCGGCAATCCGCCTTCGGCAAGAAGGAGGGGCCCGGCGGCGGTGCCCCCGCGCCCAGTCCCGGCGGGGTACTCAAGGGTCGCATGATCCAGTCGGAGGCGCCCGTCCGCGACATCAAGACGATCCGCGAAGAGGAGAACAAGGTGATCATCGCGGGCGAAATCGTCGGCGTGGACAGCCGCGACACCAAGACCGGCAAGCAGATGATCTCCTTCGCCGTCTGCGACCTGCTGCGGATCGACCGGCCCGGTGACATGGGCGATACGCTGCCGGTCAAGGTCTTCCGGGACCCTGCGAAGGATGCGGACTTCCTCTCCGTCATCAAAAATGGCGCCTGGCTGAAGGTTCGCGGCAACGTGCAGATGGACCGGTTCTCCAACGAACTGACCATGCTCGCGGATGATATCGTCGTGGGCGAGCGTCCCTCCCGGTCCGACAATTACGATGGCCCCATGAAGCGGGTGGAGCTGCACGCACACACGCTCATGTCGACCATGGACGGCATGATCGATCCGGAAGAGCTGGTCAAGAAGGCGATCAAGTGGGGCCACCGCGCCGTCGCCGTGACTGATCACGGTGTCACACAGGCCTTCCCGGCTGCCTCGCATGTCAAGCTGCCCGAGGGCTTCAAGGTCCTTTATGGCTGCGAATTTTACCTGGTGGATGACGGCACGCCGATTATTGTCAGGGCGCCGAAGGACGTGCCGCTGACCGAGGCGGAGTTCGTCGTCCTCGATATTGAGACAACCGGCTTTTCCCCCATCGGCGACGATATCATCGAAGTTGGTGCGGTTCGCTTCAAGAACGGGCAGGTGGGCGAGGCGTTCCAGCGCTACGTCCGCCCGTCCAAGCTGATCCCGCCGGAGGTCCAGAAGCTGACGAACATCTCCCCGGATATGGTGGCAGATGCGCCCCTGCCCGCGGTCGCCCTGCGGGAGTTCTTCGACTTCATCGGCGACAGCATCATCGTGGCGCACAACGCCCAGTTCGACTACAGCTTTCTGCGCTACCACCGGATGAAGCACCTGGGCGAGGAGTTTAACAACCCCGTCCTGGACACGCTGATTCTCGGCCGCTCGCTCATGCCGCACATGAAGTCCCACAGCCTGTCGGCCCTGACCAAGGAGCTACAGGTTGTGCTGGTCGACCATCACCGGGCGGATGCCGACGCCAAGACGGCCGCCATGGTGATGACCCGGCTGCTCGAGCGGGCGGAGGGCGTGGTGACGGTGGAGGACCTGAACAACCTGACTGCCGGCATGAACGTGGAGCAGCTGCGTCCGCAGCACGTGACCTGCATGGTCAGGAAGCAGCATGGCATGAAGAACCTCTACAAGCTGATCACGAAGAGTCATATCGAGTACTACAACCGGACGCCGCGGGTGCCCCGGACGGTCCTGGAGCAGCACCGCGACGGGCTGATTCTTGGCTCTGCGGCCAATGGCGGCGCCTTGTATGATGCGATCCTCCGCGGCGTGCCGGAGCCCGAGCTCGAGCAGATGGCCGGCTGGTACGACTACCTGGAGATCGTCCCCCGGGACAACCTCCGTTACCTGCTGGAGCAGGGGCAGGTCAACTCCGAGGAGCAGCTGCTGGGGCTCAACCGGCGGATTTATGCGCTCGGCGAGAAGCTGGGCAAGCCGGTCTGCGCCGTGGGGGACGCCCACTTCATTGACCCGCATCAGCAGATCTTCCGGAAGATCCTCAAGGGCGGCATCGGCTTCCGTAATGATGAAGTCGACGCACCTTTGTATTTGCGCACGACTGAGGATATGCTGACTGAGTTCGCCTACCTCGGTAAGGAGGCGGCGGTCGCGGTCGTCATCACGAATCCGAATAGCGTCGTCGACATGTGCGACAAGGTGGAGCCGGTGCCGAACAAGCTCTACCCGCCGATCCTGGACGGTTCGGTCGAGATGACCGAGAAGCTCTCCTGGGAGAAGACGAAGCGGGTCTATGGCGATCCGGTGCCGGAGAAGGTCGCCCAGCGCCTGGACACGGAGCTGAAGGCGATCATCGGCAACGGATTCGCCGTGTCGTACTACATCTCGCACCTGCTGGTGAAGAAGTCGAACGACATGGGCTACCTGGTCGGCTCCCGTGGTTCCGTCGGTTCTTCGCTGGTCGCCTGGGCGATGGATATCACCGAGGTGAACGCCCTCCCGCCGCACTATGTCTGCCCCAAGTGCAAGCACATGGAGTGGCATGACGACGGCACGATCGGCTCGGGCTATGACCTGCCCCGCAAGGGCTGCCCGAACTGCGGCGAGCCGGACATGATGCGTGACGGCCAGGACATCCCGTTCGAGACGTTCCTGGGCTTCAAGGGCGACAAGGTGCCTGATATCGACCTGAACTTCTCCGGAGACGTACAGACCAAGATCCAAAAGTTCTCCGAAGAGCTGCTCGGCGGCGAGAAGTATGTGTTCAAGGCGGGCACGGTCGGCACCATCGCCGAGAAGACCGCCTACGGCATGGTCAAGGGCTGGTCGGAGGAGAACAATATCATCGACCTGCGTGAGGCGCACGTCACCTACCTGGCGGCGGGCGTGGCCGGCGTCAAACGGACGACGGGCCAGCACCCGGGCGGCATGGTCGTCTGCCCGGTCGGTATGGAGATCGAGGAGGTCACGCCGATCCAGCATCCGGCGGATGACCGGAAGTCCGGCGTCATGACGACGCATTACGATTACCACAGCTTCGAGCAGGCGCTGATGAAGCTGGATATTCTGGGGCATGACGATCCGACCATGCTGAAGATGCTCCAGGACCTGTACCGGGCCAAGACTGGCAACGCCGAGTGGGACATCCGGACGGCGCCGATCGATGACCCGGGCGTGCTGCGGCTGTTCAGCCCCGGGGGCAACTCGGCGCTGGGCATCGCTGACGGTGATCTGCAGTTCAATCTGGGCACAATCGTGCTGCCGGAAATGGGCACCCGGTTCGTCCGGCAGATGCTGATGGAGACAAGCCCGGGCAACTTCTCGGACCTGGTGCGGATCTCCGGCCTCTCGCACGGCACGGACGTCTGGACGAACAACGCGCAGGAGCTGATCAAGAAGGGCACCTGTACGCTGCAGACCTGTATTCCGACCCGTGACGATATCATGCTGCGGCTGATGTACTGGGGCATGGAGCCCGCATTGTCCTTCAAGATCATGGAGTCGGTGCGTAAGGGCAGGGGCCTCGCACCGGACATGGAAGAGGCGATGAAGGCGGCCAGTGTGCCTGACTGGTACATCTGGTCGTGCAAGCAGATCAAGTATATGTTCCCGAAGGCGCATGCGGCGGCCTATGTGCTGTCGTGCCTGCGAATCGCCTGGTTCAAGGTGCATCACCCGCTGGAGTTCTACGCCACGTACTTTACGGTGCGGGCGGGCTCGGTTGATGCGGAGCTGATCACGCAGGGGCCGGAGGCGGTGCGCCGGTATGTCGCGGAGGTCGTGGCAAAGGGCCGGGAGGCCTCCCCGAAGGAGAAGGACTCGCTGACGGAGTATGAGCTGGTGGAGGAGGCGTACAAGCGGGACATTCGCTTTGCGAAGATCGACCTCTACCGGTCGGAGGCGACGCGGTACCTGATCAACGAGGATGGCACCTTGCTCTGCCCCTTCAATTCGCTCGCCGGCCTTGGCGACAATGCCGCAGAGGCGATCGTCGAGGCCCGGGGGCAGGTCGGGGAGTTCGTGTCCAAGGAGGACCTGAAAAACCGGGCCCGCCTGAACAAATCGATCATGGAGCTGCTGGAGAACCACGGCTGCCTGAGGGGCATGCCGGACGGGAACCAGCTGGTGTTCGGGTTTTAGGGGGAGCGAGACTATGGAGATCCGCCCTTATCCTTACGATACGGAAGCCCTCGCCCGCTTTGAGCGGGAGGGCGCTTTCGTGTGGCTGCGGGAGGAGACCGAGATGGCCTGCGTCCTGGGGGCCGGCACGCCGAGCACGGATGTCGACCTGGCGCTCTGCGCGGCGACTGATGTGCCGGTATACCGGCGCAAGGGGGGC
>JAQBPS010000483.1 GCA_028287415.1 Bacillota bacterium
GGGCTGTGGACCCGCATGACGGCCCGGGGCGTGGCGCTGGGGGCCGGCACGCTGCTGCTGTTCGGTGCGCTGCTGGGCGCCACGGGCAACCTGGCGCTGGCCCGGTCAGCGGCCCTGGCCAGCCTGATCACCAGCAAGCTGCTCTACCTGCTGGAGGTGCGGCGCGATGAAGCGGGTCGCCGGGGACTCCAGCCGAACCCGGTGCTGGCGGGCGCCATTGGCCTCTCCGCAGTGCTGTTCATGGGCACGCTTTATGTACCGGCCCTGCAGCCCTTCTTCAAGACAGTGGCGCTCGGGGCCCGCGAATGGCTGGGTGCCGCGGCGGTGACCGCCGCGGGGGTCCTGCTGGAACGAGTGGTCAGCGGGAGGCAAGTGGACCCGGAGCAATCCGGGTCCACCCCCGCGTTTAGTGCCATTCCCAGACCGCCAGTGCCAGGAGCAGCGCCGTTGCGATGAAGCTGGCACCCCTGCCCAACCAGCGAGCCGTAACAGTTCTGCCCAGCCAGCCGCCCACCGCGATTGTGATCCATGAACCGGCTGCTGTGACCAGGGCGACCGGCAGCACCGGGTAATGGCTCAGACCGCCGCCCAGACCGATGCCCAGGTTGTTGAGGCTCAGGGCGATGCCCAGCAGCAGCGCCTCCTTGCGCTCAATGCTCCCGGTGCGGTCGAGGTCGGCTTTGGAGGGATCCCGCAGGATCTCGAGGAACAGGCCGGGTCCGCCCAGCGGCACCCGCAGAATCCGCTGCGGTCCGTCGCCTGCCGGTTCGTCAAACCGTTCCAGCCAGGCCTGCACCCCGACCCAGAGGCCCACCAGAAAGAGGATGACCGCCCCAATGTGGCTGGCGGTCTGGACAGCCAGGATTTGGCCCGCCACATTGCCCAGGGCGGTCGCCCCTGCGGTGGCCAGCAGTGCGACCCCGGCGATGATCGTATTGGCCTTCCAGTCTACGCGCACACCTCTTATGCCGTAGGAGAGACCCACGCCCAAATTATCCAGGTTTGCACCCAGACCGAGCAACAAAACGAACGCCCAAGCCAGGTTGATCATCTCCCTCGCCAGTTGCTGCTGGCACAATGACTTTCATCCCTATGCCGCGGGACGGGCGCGGTGTGCCTGTCCGGGCCCGACCCGGCCCTACGAAATCGGAGGAGGCGCCCCGCAAGCGGGCGCCCCCTCAGTCGTCAGCTTTGCTGTGCGGCGTGCCGTTGAACGAGTCCACCAGACTCCTCGCCGCAAGTCCGTGTTCGACTGCCTCCAGAGCGACGGGGATCACGGCGGCGACCGTGGGCGCCGCAGTGGCTGCCGCAGCGCCCGCTCCGCCCGCCGGGGCGGTGGCGGCTGCGGCAGCGGCGCCGAGGGCCGCGGAGCCGATCACCAGACCGGGATGCTCCCGGGCCTCCGCGACAATGTCCCTGAGGCCCTGCCCGATCTGTTCGCCCCACGCACCAACCCGCTTGCGCATCCGCGGCATCAGCAAGACCGCCGCAACCACGCCCACACCGATCCCCAGCCAGGTCCCACCGATTGCTTCCAGAACCGATCCTTCCCAGAAACGGCGCAGCACAGCCTCTCCTCCTCGCGCTCTAGGGTGCGCGCCCCGCAATCGGGTTAGCCGAGCCGACCGGGACCTTCACTGCTTGAGCCAGTCCTGCTTGTGTCGGGGCAGGTAGGTGCCAAGGCTGCTGTCGATCAAGTAGACGGTCTCTGAACCGGACCAGCGGGCGTAATAGCCCTTCACAGCCGGATTGAGCGCCCCGATCTCGAGCGCCGGTCCCTGACCGTTCAGCCTGATCCGCCACTGCGGCTTGGCCAGCCCGTACTGGGCGAGGTCCGCTACGTGCTCAGCCACCTTCTGCGTGGCCGCCAGCGGGCAGCAGTGTTCACGGAAAGCAGCGACCGCCGCCTGTTGCAGGCCCGCCTTCTCGACGGTCAGCGCAAACGTCGGCGCCACAATCTCGATTCGTTTGATCTCCTCCTGCCGGAGGCTTACCAGCTGTTCGGCGGGCGGCGCCGCCGGCCCCACGCGGGATGGCCGCTGCGGGCCGTAGAGCACCAGCCCCAGCAGGGCCACAAAGAGAATCACTGCGCTCATCGTCGGGAAAATGCGTTTCACAGTGACACCACTTCCGTTACAGATGGCGGCGGCGATACCAGACCGCACCGCCCGCCATCAGGAACAGCAGGGGAATCGCGACAACCGTCGCCAGGAAGATCCCGACCGCCGCATTGTTCGTGAGCAACAGCGGCGCCGCCAGCGCTTCCCGTGCCCGCAGGGTTACAGCCTCGCCCCTGTCGGCCAGCCAGCCCAGGGCGCCCATGGTGAAGCCCAGATTGCCTTGCAGCTGGAGTGCGTCATCGGTCGCAAAAGCGGATGAGCCGATCACCACGAGGCGCCCCGCCGGCTTTGAAGGGGATGCGCTTGGGGCTCGGGTCACGGCGAGCGCCATGGTGAGGGGGCCGGTAGTGTCCCGGGTATCCATGCGCGCCGGCTCCTTCTGGTTGGTTTCGCCCCACGCCTTGCCCGAGGAGACCAGCAGATCGTTGTACCCCAGGCCCTGCTCCTCCGGGCCGTGGACCAGGCTGCGGGCCCCCGGCATCACCATCGCGAGGCGGGCCTTGGCCACCCTGGTGGTAATTGGGTGGTAGCGATAGTCGGGTACCGGGGCGGTCGGGTCGTACATGTAGTGCCGCGCCGGGTCCACGACGATGTCGTGGCGGGCCGTGACGCCCCATGTCTTGAGCCAGCCCTCCAGCCGCGGGAGTTGCTGGCCGGGTGGCAGCATCACCAGCAGCTTGCCGCCCTTCTGGTCGCTCCACTGCCCGATCAGGTCGATTTCTTGCTGTGCGAAGTCCCGCACGGGGCCGGGGATCACGAGCAGGTCGGCGTCAGCCGGGACGGCTGGCTGTGTGGCGAAGTTGAGCGGTGCGGGCACGTAACCCCCGTCGTGCAGCTGCCGTTGGAGGGCGGTGAGCTCCTTCTCGCCGTGGCCTTCCAGGAAGTACGCCTTCGGGCTGTGCGGGGAGGTCAGGCGCAGCAGGCCATTCGTCAGCGCCTGCTCACCGGTCGCCTGCGGGCGCCCCGCCGGGTCCATGCCGCCCATCACGTCCCACTGGTCCAGCTTTTCGTGCTTCTCCCCGTAGATCAGCACCGTAGTGCCGGGGGTGCTCACATCGTAGCGCTGTACCAGCGATGGGTTCGCCGCCGGGTCGACCGCCTGCCAGCTGAAATGGCCCTTGCTCGCCGCGGCGTACTCCTTGAGCAGATCGGTGAGGTGCTGCTCCCCCGGGCTGTCGCCCGTGTAGAAGCCCAGGGCCGATACCGGGCCGGGCAGCCCCGCCAGCACCGCTTTCGTCTCCGGTGCCAGGGTAAAGGCCTTCGCCACCGTGGCGTCGTACCGCCAGGGGAACCGCGCCGCAAGCACGTTGACCAGCACCAGCGCGCCGACCACCGCGGCGGTATAGATCCGCGCACTCAGCCAGCGGCCGCCGGGGCGGACGGCCCACCCCGTGGCTGGCAGCAGCCGGAAGCCTGAGCGAAAAAGCTTTGGTAGTGTCATGGTTCGCCTCCTAGCGCGTCCGGGTGCTCTCCAGCCGCCGTGCGGTCAGGAAGAGAAATCCGGCGATCAGGGTCAGGAAGTAGAGGCCGTGCGACGTGTCCAGCAGTCCCTTGCTGAAGTCCTGGTAGTGGGTCGTGAACGAGAGGTAGGTCAGGACGGGCGCCCACCCCGGGGGCAGCGCACCGCCGGCCCAGGCGCTGATCCAGAAGCCCAGCAGCATGGCAAAGGCGCTGATTGCCGCCAGCATCTGGCTGTCGGTCAGGCTGGATGCGTACAGGCCAACCGCCAGCGCCGCCCCGCCAAACAGGAGCAGGCCGAGGTAGCCGGTCAGCACGGCGGCCCAATCTAACGGTCCCCATACCGCCAGCATCACCGGGTACAGCAGCGTGACCGCAAGGTAAGCGCTGAACAGCAGCAGGGCGGCCAGGTACTTGGCCACGACAATCTGCGCCGTCGAAAGGGGGGCGGTCATGAGCAGTTCGTCGGTGCCCTGCTTTCGTTCTTCGGCCCACAGGCGTGAGGTGAGTGCGGGGAGCAGGAAAAGGAAGAGCACGGCCACTTCGCTCAGCACCGGACGCATGTCCGCCTGGCGGACGGCAATCACATACGTACTGAAGAAGTAACCCGAGATCAGCAGAAAGAGCGCCAGCACTATGTAGGCCGAGGGCGACAGGAAGTAGGCGCCCAGCTCCCGCCTGGTGAGTGACCACAGCTTGCTCATGCCACCCCACCCCCCGCTGCATGTTCATCGGTAATCAGCCGCAGGAAGACATCCTCCAGGCTGAGGGCGACGGGCGTCAGTTCGAGGAGCGGCAGTCTGGCTCCGGCGAGCCGGTAGAACAGGTCAGGGCGGATGTCCATGTCACTGGCGGAGTCGATCTCGAGTCGTGCCCCGGCGACCTCCGCACGGGTCACCCCGGGGACGCCACGGGCTATCACCGCCGCCTGCTCCAGGTCACCGAACACCTGCACCCGGTAGCGGCGTGAGTCCTGAAAGCGCTGCGAGAGCCGATCGGGCCGGTCCTCGGCCAGCACCCGCCCCCGGTCCATGACCAGCACGCGCTGGCAGAGCAGCTGCACCTCGGGCAGGATGTGTGAGCTCAGGATCACCGTGCGCTCCCGGCCCAGCCGTTGGATCAAGGCCCGGATTTCGCTGACCTGGATGGGATCCAGCCCGGTGGTCGGCTCATCCAGCACCAGCACCGCCGGATCGTGAACGATCGCCTGCGCAAGCCCCGCCCTTTGCTGGAAACCCCGGGAGAGGTTGCCCAGCAGCCGGCCGGCGACCTCCTTCAAGCCGGTCGCTTCGAGCACCTCGCCGACCCGCTGCCGCCGAACCGCCGCCGAAACACCGCGCAGTGCGGCCGCGAAGTCGACGTAGGCCTGCACCGTCATCTCCCGGTAAAGCGGAGGCCTGTCCGGCAGGTAGCCGAGCCGGGCCCGGACCGCCGCCGGGTTTTCCCACAGATCAATGCCGTCAATGCGAATCGTGCCGCTGCTTGGCGTCAGATAGCCGGTCAGCATGCGCAGTGTGGTCGACTTCCCGGCGCCGTTGGGTCCCAGCAGTCCGAGAATCTCGCCGCTGCCGACGCTGAACGTGAGCGCTTTTACGCCCGTTTTCGATCCATAGCTTTTGGATATCCCGGTCACCTCAATCATGCAGGAGCAGGCCGCCTTTCCTGGGTCATTCATGTCCCCTCTAAGCGTGGCAAATGAAATGGAGAAATATTCCCCGCTGTTCACGGCCGGCATCGCGAAGCCGGCAGCGATCAGCGGGGATTTTCAGAAGCAGATCATCCGTGCTTGCCAAAGTTGAACAGGTAATCGATTTGTTCGCGGCACCATTCAATGCCCAGCGTTTTGCCCAGGTGCACCCTGGCCTGCCCGGGATCGTCGGGGTGCTGACGTTCCAGCTCCTTGAGCCGCTCGGCGTAAATGCCCCGCACAGTCAACAGCGTGTGGTAGCCCTCCTTGCGCAGGCTCTCCCGCTCCGCTTGCCGGTCGTGGTCCCGCTGGATGCGCTCCTCCACGACCGTATCGATCAAACTCTCCAGAAATCTGCCCCGCTGGAAGCGGACCTGCCAATACTCCGGTGCGGTGTCCGGAATGGGCACGAGGCTATGGTCTGCATGGTGGATCAGGAATTTGCCGAGGAGCAGATCGCTATTGAGGTGGGCGTTCAAGGTCAGGCTGTGCTCCCCCTGAAAATGCCCCCCTTGGGACAGGAACCGGTGGAGTCCGGTCCATTCACCGCATTTCGGGCAGTAGAGAATCCAGTCCCGATCGGCCAGTTGCATGTCCAGATCACCTCGCGATCCAGTTACCGTAATAGTGTATGTACCCGGGAATGAGTCAGCGACTCCGCACATAGGCTGTGATCGCGCCTGCGCTACTTGCATCGGAGGAGAGAAGAGCGATGATTGGTGTCGCATCGGCCCAGATCAGACCGTTGGCGGACCGGATCCTGGTTAAACCGCTCGAGCGGGAGGAACGGACGAAGGGCGGCATTCTCCTGCCGGATACGGCGAAGGAAAAGCCCATGATGGGACGGGTGCTGGCCGTAGGGGCAGGACGGGTGTTGGATGACGGTAAGCGGCAGCCGCCCGATGTGGCGGCCGGTGCCACGATCCTGTTCGCCAAGTACGCCGGCACCGAGCTGAAGGTGGAGGGCGAGGATGTGCTGATCATCAGCGACCGCGATATTCTGGCCATCGTGGAGGGGTAGCGAGTATGCCTGCGAAGCAGATCATCTATACGGAGGACGCACGCAACGCACTGGAGCGGGGCGTTGACGCCCTGGCGAATACCGTCAAGATCACCCTGGGTCCCAAGGGACGCAACGTGGTGCTCGACAAGAAGTTCGGTGCACCGGCGGTCTCCAACGACGGCGTCACGATTGCCCGCGAAATTGAGCTGTCCGATCCCTTCGAGAACATGGGCGCCCAACTCGTGAAAGAGGTGGCCACGAAGACCAATGACGTTGCCGGTGACGGCACCACCACGGCTACCCTGCTTGCGCAGGCAATCGTGCGGGAAGGGCTCAAGAACGTAACCGCCGGCGCCAACCCGATGCTGATCAAGCGGGGCATCGACAAGGCGGTCACGGCAGCGGTGGCGCAGCTGAAGCAGATCGCTGTGCCCGTCGAGGGACAGAAGGCGATTGGCGAGGTCGGATCGATCTCCGCACACGATGAGGAGATCGGCGCCCTGGTGGCCGATGCGATGGAGAAAGTCGGCAAGGACGGCGTTATCACGGTTGAAGAATCCAAGACGATGCTGACCGAACTGGAGACGGTTGAGGGCCTTCAATTCGACCGCGGCTATGTCTCGCCTTACATGGTGACCGACACGGAGAAGATGGAGGCCGTGCTGGAGGAGCCGTACGTCCTCATCACCGACAAGAAGATCTCCGCGGTTCCGGATCTGCTGCCGCTCCTGGAGAAGGTGGTGCAGCGCGGCAAGCCGCTGCTGATCATCGCGGAGGATGTGGAGGGTGAGGCGCTGGCCACCCTGGTGGTCAACAAGCTGCGCGGCACCCTCAGGGTGGCGGCGGTCAAGGCTCCGGGTTTTGGCGACCGGCGCAAGGCGATGCTGGAGGATGTCGCCGTCCTGACCGGCGGGCAGCTTGTGACCGAGGAACTGGGGCGCAAACTGGAGAGTGCATCGCTCGAGGATCTGGGCGGCGCCCGCCTGGTCCGGATCGAAAAGGA
>JAQBPS010000487.1 GCA_028287415.1 Bacillota bacterium
TACCGGGAGGTCCCGCTGCCGCTCTGCATCGACCCCCATGGGGCGGCGATGCACTGGCAGGCAGACGGCTCATTGCTGATCACCTTGCCCAAGCAGCGAGCGAAGCAAATGTAACGTTATGCCGTTATGGTTTTAGACGGCAGGTTATTGAAGTTGCCGAGCGGCAGAGGGACTGGCAGACCTTCGCAGCACTGGACACATACGCCTCAAGGCCCAGGAAGTCAAGCCTTGTCATCACGTGCGCCGGTTGGTATCATAAAACACAAGGAAAGCGCACAGGCTAAAGGCGTTCCCTACTGTGTGCGTGATTGGCCGGTACGAAATGACCTAACAGCATTTCGTCGGGAGCCCTCGTACTCCTTAGGCGGCCAGAATGCCCCCCGGCCTCACGGCCGAGTCAGGGGACTCTGAAAGCCTTTTGGGAGGGCACCCACCTGCTCAAGAGCAGGTTCATTCTCTACCGGGACACGGCATGGTGGGGTACCTTTGCAAACGGACGGCACCCTTTGGGGTGCCGTTTCGTGTTGTGCAGGGAGCGCTTCATTGGTAAAATGGGGATAGCGTGCACCTGCTACATAGAACTGAGGAGGTCTCTTTATGGCTAGCGATAAAGTTCTCAAGTTTGAGTCGGGCAACTGGGCCGATGAAGTCGAAAAGGCTGCGACACCCGTACTGGTTGACTTCTGGGCTGTCTGGTGCGGCCCGTGCCGTATGATTGCCCCGATCGTCGAGGAACTCGCAGGCGAATATGGGGACCAGGTCAAGGTCGGCAAGTTGAACGTGGATGAGAACCAGGCCGTGGCCGCCAAGTATGGCGTCATGTCGATCCCCACCATGCTGGTGTTCAAGAATGGGCAGCCGGCGGAGCGGATTGTTGGTTTCATGCCCAAGAAGGAACTGAAGGCTCGGATTGACGCCGTTCTGGCGTAGCGATTCACCAAAAGGCACCCCGGTAAAACCGGGGTGCCTTTTGGTGTGCGTATGTTCCGTTTAGCGCAGGAGTGCGGTCTGTTTTATCGAAATCATGTCACAGTCCGTTTTCGACAGCGAGGAGGAGAAGGCATGCGATACGGGGTCCGCACGTTGCGGCCGATTGCTGACAAGCCCTGGGGCGACCGGGTGTTTACCGTGGCCGATCCCGACGGGTATGAACTGTCGTTCGCGCTGACGCGGGCGTCGGCATGAAGGCACCGCTGAGCGGGCGAGCCGCCGTGGTGACGGGCGCGGGCAGCGGCATTGGGCGGGCGATTGCCGTGGCACTGGCCGCAGCCGGTGCGGACGTGCTGGCCGCGGACCGCTTGCCGGACCGGGCGGAGGAGACCGTCCGGGCGATCGTTGCGCTGGGTGGCCGCGCAGCGGCCCTCGGCGGCGACATTTCCGACCCGGATTCCGTACAGGCGCTGATTGACACGGCGGTGGAGCGCTTCGGCGGGGTCGGAATCCTGGTGAATAATGCCGGGCTCCAGCATGTCGCGCCGATTGAGGAGTTTCCCCTGGAGCGCTGGAACCGGCTGATCAGCGTGATGCTGACAGGCCCGTTCCTTTGCACCCGGGCAGCCTTGCCGCACATGCGGCGGGCGGGCTGGGGGCGGATTATCAATATTGCATCGATCCATGGGAAGGTGGCTTCGCCGTTCAAAGCGGCGTACGTTTCCGCCAAGCATGGGCTGGTCGGGCTGACTCGCACCACCGCCATTGAGACGGCTGCCGCAGGAATCACGGCGAATGCCATCTGCCCGGGGTTCGTTGACACGCCCCTGGTGCGCAACCAGATTCCCGACTTGATGCGGAACTTTGGTGTGCAGACCGCTGAGGAGGCCCTGGAGATCGCGGTGTTTAGCAAAACGCCGCAACGGCGGCTGCTGGACCCGGAGGAGGTCGGTGCGCTGGCCGTTTACCTGGCGGGGCATGCGGCGCGGGGGGTCACCGGGCAGGCGATCAACCTCGATGGCGGCATGGTGATGTATTAGGTTGCTGGCGCCTTAAGCCGACCCGTCAGCCCCATGAGGTCATAGCCCTCATGGGGCCTCTCAGGTTCACACGATTGATCCCCGCCGCCGGCAGGCTAAACAGCGTGGTGGCACGAATCTCTTCCGTATCCGAAACACTTGATAAGGGATAGGTGGCTTATGAAGATCATCGATCTCCGTAGCGATACGGTGACTCTGCCCACCCCTGAGATGCGGCGGGCGATGTTTGAGGCCGAGGTGGGCGACGACGTGTACGGCGAGGACCCCACCGTCAACCAGCTGGAGGCGGAGGCGGCCGCCATGCTCGGCAAGGAGGCGGCGCTGTTTGTCCCCACCGGGACGCAGGGGAACCAGATTGCGATTATGACTCACACCACCCGGGGCGATGAGGTGATCGTCGAGGCGGAGAGTCATGTTTTCTACTACGAAGTGGGCGGCATCGCGGCGCTCTCCGGCTGCCAGACCCGGCCGTTGCCCGGGGTGCGCGGCGCGATGGACCCCGAGCGGGTCTCCGCCGCCATTCGCCTGGACAACATTCACTACCCGCGCACGGCTTTGGTCTGCGTGGAGAATACGCACAACCGCTCCGGGGGCTGTATTGTGCCGCAGGCGAACATTGAGGCGGTAGCCGAGGTGGCGCACAGCCGGGGCGTTCCCGTGCACATGGACGGGGCCCGCGTGTTTAACGCAGCGGTCGCGCAGCAGCGCCCGGTGGCTGAACTGGTCGCCCCGGTTGACTCGGTGATGTTCTGCCTGAGCAAGGGGCTCGGCGCCCCGGTGGGCTCAATGCTCGTGGGCTCGCGGGACTTTATTGCCAAGGCGCGCCGCAACCGCAAGCTGCTGGGCGGCGGCATGCGCCAGGCCGGTATTCTGGCTGCGGCCGGGCTTGTCGCGCTCCGGACAATGGTGGACCGGCTGGCCGAGGACCATGAGAACGCCCGTCGGCTGGCAATCGCCCTGGGAGCGATTGAGGGGCTCCAGGTGGAGCGCGAGACCGTTCAGACCAACATGGTGCTGGTCGACATTCGCGACCCCCGCTGGGACGGTCCCAGCTTGATGGCCGCCATGGGTGAGGCCGGGGTGCCCTGCAACGACGTGGGCCCGCGCCGCATTCGCCTGGTTACGCACAAGGACATTGCCGCGGCGGATGTCCCCGTGGCGGTGGAGCGCATTGCTGCGGTGCTGAAGGCCGGCCCGACGGCCGCTAGCGCCCGCTCCGTATACGCTTAAGGCGTGGATGAGCGTACGGCGCCCCCCGCCCGGCACAGCCCGGCGGGGGGCGCTTCCTTTGTTAGTGGGCGCGCTGTGGGTCCCGGATGCTGTGCGGAGTGATACCTCCGGCGCCGCTGCCGTGTTCAGCAGAGGCCACGCTTCCCATCGCCAGCAGGGTGAGGAGCAGGAGCGCCAGAACGGACAGAACTCGCATCAAGCGATACCTCCCAGTCGGATTTAGCTCCCAGCGAAAACGGTTGCCGGGAAACGGGTGCTTTAGGCCCCTGCTTGCTTGCGCGTGAGGATCAGGCGACGCAGGGACCCAGCATCGTTCATGAGCCGGGACTCCTTGGCCTCCGTGCCGAAGTTCAGGGCGATCTCCGCAAGCTGTGAAGCGCTTACGAGGTTGCCCTGCTCCAGCGCAACCATGCCGGCGATCCAGGCGGCCTGTGATTGCTCCTCAGCCGTGGCCCTGTCGCCGGGGCCGGATTGCCGGAAGATGCGCTCGCAGCGATCGGCGGCTGCGAACAAGTCGCCTTCAACCAGGGCCAGGTATGCCTCACCCAACGTATGGTGAACCCGGAGCTCCCGGGTGGCCAGGAGCGATGCTGCCTCCTCCAGACAGGCCCTGGCCTCCGGCGCTGAGCCTTTGATGCAATGGATCCAGGCCAGGTTGTGGAGGCACATGCAGAGGAGGCTGGGCAGGCCGTCGCGCCGGCAGCAGGCGATTGCCCGCTGGTAGCTTTCGGCCGATCCGTCCAAGTCGCGGCGCTGGCGCTGGGTGAGAGCCAGATAGTAGTAGGCCTTGCCCTCGCCCATCGCGAGTTCCGGGTAGAGGATGGGCAGTTCCTGAAGGAACAGTTGAAATTGTTCCAGTGCGACATAGGTGTCACCAAGTTCCCGGGTGATCATGCCCAGGTGAAAGCGAATTTCCCCGAGGACCAGGTGTGGCTCCGCCGCAGTGCGGGCGCCGAGGGCCACTTCCGCCAGTTGGCGGGCATGGAACAGTTCCCGCCGCCAGAAGGCCGCTAGAGAACCCAGCCACAGTAATCGAGCCGAGCATGGCCCCTCCGATTGAAGCCGCTGAAATTCGGCCCAAGCATGATCCCACTGGCGGGTTTCGATCAGCCCGCGCAGGAGATCCAGCCGGTCGCTCTGCATCCAATCCCCCCGTGTCAACCAGTCTGTACCCAATATTACCCAAAACACGCTGGTTTGCAAGCCGAATCGTTCGACAGTGGTTCGGGCGATTCACCCGAAATTTGACACCGACCGACAATCCGTGGGACACACTATGCAGTGAGGTGACGAGATTTGTCCCAGTACTTTTTTGCTGTCTCCCCGCCCGAACCCCTGAGCAGCAAGATTGACGCCCTGCGCGAGCGGTGGGGCCACCCACATCATCGCGTCCAGCCGCACATCACCGTAAAAGCACCGTTCCAGTGGCATGAGCAGCCGGAAGCCTTCCTGGCGCCGGTGCGCGCAGCCTGTGCGGCGGCTGCGCCGTTCGACATCCGCCTGTCTGGCACCGGCCGGTTCGGGGAGGCCCGCGTGCTCTTCCTGACGGTAGACGGCGAAGGGCTCAAGCCGCTCCATCTGGCCGTGATCAGCGCACTGGAGGGCCTGCTGCCGGCTGATGCCCGATCGCATGAGGGCGAGGGGTACAGCCCCCACCTGACGCTTGCAGTGGCACGCTTCGGCATCGATGCGGCCGGCATGGCTGAGATGGAGCAAGCCGCGCAGGCGGAACTGGCTGAGCTGCCTGCGTTTGCTGTGACGGCGCTGCGA
>JAQBPS010000509.1 GCA_028287415.1 Bacillota bacterium
ACTCATGCAGCCGGTGTGGCACGCTGCCGGCTGAATGGCAGCAGTCAAAGCCGATCAGAATGCCCCGCTCATGGGCGGCGCGGGTCAGGCGCGCCATGTCCAGGAGTTGCCCGCTCCGGTACAGTACGGCCGGGAGCACGACGATTGCCACATCGTCGGCCAACGCAGCGATGATGTCATCCTCGGCCAGCGTTCGGCCGTCCCGGCTCTTTACCAGCGTGAGATGCGATAGCGGATCATAGCCCTGGAGCCGGACCTGGCTCTCCAGGGCATATATATCGGAGGGGAAGTTCAGTTCGTCCGCGAGGATCTTGGTGCGTGTGCCACACGGCCGGTAGAAGCTGGCGACCAGTGTGTGGAGATTCACCGTGGTGCTGCCCGTCACCACCAGTTCGGCGGCGGTGGCGCCCATCACCTCGGCCTGGAGGGCGCCCAGGTCTTCGCCCAGGTAGAACCAGGGACGGTCGCCGCTGGTCCAGCCGTCAATCCCGTGCTGCTTCCACGCCCCCAACGCCCCCAGCACGGCAGCTTCGGCGTCCCGGGAGGCGAGCCCGAGCGAATTGCCATCCAGGTAGATCTGCCCCGGCCGTGTGTAGAACCGGTCCCGGAAGAAGCGTAGCGAATCCTGCTCATCGCATTGTGCGGCAAAGGCCGGCCCCAGTTCGTAACGCACGATGGCTGCCCCCTAGAAATCACCGTCATGATGTCACATGTATTACGCCCACCGTATCGCAACCCCTGCCCCTTTTAAGGCAAAACTACGGGGAGTGGACAAACAAAAAGTCAGGATTCACCCTAATTGCAGTACGAGCCATTTACACGGGGTCTCATTCTGTTATACTTCGTTATCGTGAACGGAATGATCGGACGGCCTTGAACGACTGCCTTAAAATCCGATTGCCGGCAACAACGCGGGTGTGCCCGCCAAAAAATAACATGTGAGGTGAGGCCCGTGAACCGGCAATACCAGACCCCTCTTTTCACGGGATTGCTAGCTCACGCGAGCCGCAACCCTGTACAGTTTCACATCCCGGGCCATAAAAAGGGCATCGGCATGGCGCCGGAGTTCCGCAAGTTCATCGGGGAGAATGCGCTCTCCATCGACCTGATCAACATCGCACCGCTGGATGACCTGCATAACCCGCATGGCATCATTCGCGAGGCTCAGGAGATCGCTGCCGAGGCGTTCGGCGCCGACTACACCTACTTCAGCGTGCAGGGGACGAGCGGTGCGATCATCACGATGGTGATGACGGTCTGCGGGCCCGGCGACAAGATCCTGGTGCCCCGCAATGTCCACAAGTCGGTCCTGACCGGCATCATCCTGTCGGGGGCCCTTCCCGTCTTCATGACGCCGGAGCTGGACTACAACCTGGGCATCGCCCACGGTATCGCCCTCGAGACGGTTCGCACCGCGCTGGACCAGCATCCGGATGCCCGGGGCGTCCTTGTGATCAACCCAACCTATTTCGGCGTGGCGGCCGACCTGAAGGGGATCGTCGAGCTGGCGCACTCGCGTGGCGTGCCCGTGCTGGTCGACGAGGCGCACGGTGTCCACCTGCCGTTCCATGAGGAGCTGCCGATTTCCGCAATGCAGGCCGGGGCCGATATGGCGGCCACAAGCGTCCATAAGCTGGGCGGTGCGATGACGCAGGCCAGCGTACTGAACATCCGCGAGGGCTACGTGAAGGCCGGGCGAGTGCAGTCGATCATCTCGATGTTGACGACCACCAGCACCTCCTACCTGCTGCTGGCCTCGCTGGACACGGCACGGAAGCAGTTGGCCACCAAGGGGCGCCAGATGATTGACCGGGCAATGAAGCTGGCGAATCAGGCGCGGTCGGAGATCAATGAGATCCCGGGCCTGTACTGCTTCGGGCCGGAGATCATCGGCGAGCGCAGCTCCCGTTTGGACTTTGATCCAACCAAGCTCAGCATTAACGTCAAGGAACTCGGTGTGACCGGCATCGAAATGGAGAACCTGCTCCGCAGTGAGTTCAACATCGAAGTTGAGATGTCCGACCTCTATAACGTGCTCTGCATCGTCTCGCTCGGCGACGTGGCCGAGGATCTGGAGGCGCTTTTGAAGGCGCTGCGAGTGCTCGCAGCGCGGTTCTATCGCACCCGGCCGGCCAACGAGGTAAAGGTGCGGGTGCCGTCCACCCCGATCCTGGCGATGTCGCCCCGTATCGCTTTCTATGCGGAGACGGAGGAAGTCCCGCTGGTTGAAGCCGAGGGCCGGGTGAGTGCGGAGTCGATCATGGTTTACCCCCCCGGCATTCCGATCTTCCTGCCCGGCGAGATTCTCTCCCGGGAGAACCTGGAGTACATCCAGGACTGCATTGAGGCCGGGCTGCCGGTGCAGGGGACTGAGGACCCGGCGATCCAGAATGTGAAGGTAGTAAAACGAGCTCGCTCTTGATGACGTCACCCCCGGGACAAGCACGGTCCCGGGGGTTTTTTATGCCTGTGACAGGGGTTGAACGCGACATTATCCACAAGCTGGCATTGAATTTTGGAGAACTCGCGTTCTCTCAAACTGAGCGGTGGCGCGGGTTTGTTCGATCGGCGAGCCGAGAGAGCGGTCTCGCCTGTGGATATCCTGTGAATAACTTGTGGGCGGACTGTGGGTAGAAACATAGCGGTCGCAACCGCCCGATTTGCGCGCGCCGGACGGTAAAGAATTCCACGTGCGAGCAGCCCGGCGCCACGCTGCGTAGCATGGTAAAAAATCAGGAGGGGATGGGGCATGGTCTTTTATTTTGTGCAAAGGGGGGAGACGTTGTACGCAATCGCCAGGCGGTATCAGACCACCGTGCACGCGATCGTGGCGGCCAACCGCCTGGATGACCCGAACACCATCTCACCCGGTCACGCGCTGATTATCCCCCGACCCGGCGAGGTGCCGTCACCGCCGCCGGGCGGGATGGTCCATCTCGTGCGCCCGGGTGAGACGGTGTTCCACCTGGCGGTCAAGTTCGGGACAACACCGCACGAGATCCTGCGGGCGAACCAGGTGGCGCATCCGGAGTTCATCCTGCCGGGTCAGCAGCTGGTGATTCCCGAGGGGATGGAGCCGGGAGAGAATTGGCCGATGTTCGGGCGGACCCCGGGGCGGGCGGGTGCAAGTCCGATTGCCCTGGCGGGGGCACCGACAGAGGGTTGGAGCTATGTGCCCCGCAAGAACCCGGGAATCCGGCCGTCGGCGCCTGTGGTGCGGTACGAGCGGGTCTTTGCGGGCCTGGGCGATGGTCATTTCTATGCCCTCGACCGGGCGACGGGGCGCGTCAAGTGGCGTCTTGCCGCAGGTGGGCCGGAGGCCCTGAGTGCGCTGGGCGACTATGCCCTCGCGACACCCGCCGCGTACGATGGCCTGGTCTATCTGTGCGGGCCGGACGGGGTCGTCTCCGCGGTGGATGCCTATACAGGGCAGTCCATCTGGAAGGTGGCGACCGGTGGGATGATTACCTCCTCGCCGGCCGTGGCCGAAGGCATCGTTTACTTTGGCTCCCGGGACGAACACATCTATGCGCTCGAGGCGAAGACCGGCGCCGTGGCATGGAAGCGGCACGTCGGGGCGGCTGTCGCCCTCCCGGTGGCCGTCGGGGACGAGCACCTGTTCGCTGTCACCGACCTCGGTGTGCTATGGGCCGTTGACGGGCATACGGGGGAGGTGGCCTGGAAGGTGTCCGGCGTCGGGGAGCAGG
>JAQBPS010000520.1 GCA_028287415.1 Bacillota bacterium
TCCGTGCCCGCCTGTTCGATCTTCGTCGTAGTCAGATCGCAGATCACGTCGGGCGTGATGTAGGTCGTGGGGTCATGGCTCTCATAGAGGAACTGCTCCATCACTGTCCGGACGGTCACGGCGCCGCCGGTCCCCTCCGGCTTGGTCAGGATGAAGGAGCCGTCCTCGCTCACTTCGGCGACGGGGTAGCCGATGCGCTCAAGGTTTTGCATCTGCTCCCAGCCCACCTGGAAGTTGCCGCCGGTCACCTGGCCGGAGCATTCCATCAGGTGGCCGAGGAGAATGCCCTGGGCGAGCTTGTGCCACTCCGCCCGGCCCCAGCCGAACTCGTAGAGGAGCGGGCCGAGGAACTGGGCGGTGTCGGTCGTACGGCCGGTGATGACGACATCGGCGCCCTGGCGGAGCGCCTCAGCGATCACATCCGCCCCCAGGTAAACGGAGGCGAAGAGCACCCGATCGCGCACGTCGCCGAGCTCCTGGCCCGTCTCCTTGTCGTTGAAGGTGACGCCCTGAGCCGTCAGCTCGTCCAGCCGGTCGTGGATGTCGTCGCCGGTGACGCACGCGATTTTCAGGCCCTTGAGGCCGAGCTCGGCCGCCACCTGGGCGACGGCCTTGGCCGCCCCCGCCGGGTTGATGCCGCCGGCGTTGGTGATCAGCTTGATGCCTTTCTCGCGGCAGATGGGTAGCAGGTTGCGCATCATCGGGATGACGTCTTTGGTGAAGCCCTGAGTCGGGTCTTTCTTGCGGCCCTTCTCGAGAATGGCGAGCGTCAGCTCGGCCAGGGTATCGAAGCTGATGTACTTGACGTTGCCATGGCGGGCCACGTCGAGCACGGGCAGGAGCGAATCGCCGTAGAAGCCCTGCCCGGCGCCGATGCGAACGGTATGCACGCTGTGTAAGCCCCCTTTCTCACCAACCACATCATGCGAGTTCGGCTACGACATCCCCGTCGTTGACGAAGTCGCCTTCCTTGACGTTGACCGACTTCACCGTGCCGGCGACCTCGCTACTAATCGGGATCTCCATTTTCATCGATTCCAGGATCAGTACATCCTGTCCGGCATCGACCGTGTCGCCCGGCTTAACGAGAATCTTCCAGACGGTGCCAGCCATGTTTGACTTGACCATACGTTGCTGCCTCCTAGCATCCTAGCTGCTTTGCTATGACGATTCGCTGCACTTCGCTGGTTCCCTCGCCGATTTCGGTCAATTTCGCGTCCCGCCAGTAGCGGGAGACCGGGAAGTCCTCCATATAGCCGGCGCCGCCGTGGATCTGGATCGCCTGGTTCGCCGCCCGGGTGGCGACCTCCGAGGCGAACAGCTTCGCCATCGCGCCCTCCCGGAGGAAGGGGCGCCCCTGGTCCTTGAGCCAGGCGGCCTTCAGGACCATTGTGCGGGCGAGCTCCACCTCCATGGCCATGTCGGCGAGCTTGAACTGGATCGCCTGGAACTGGGAGATTGGCCGGCCGAACTGCTCCCGCTCCTTGGCATACTTGAGGGCGGCGTCCAGCGAGGCCTGAGCGATGCCCACGGCCATCGCCCCGATCGAAATGCGCCCGCCGTCCAGGGTGACCATGAACTGCTTGAAGCCCTCGCCGGGGTTGCCCAGCAGGTTCTCAGCAGGGATGCGCACGTTGTCGAAGTAGAGCGGTCGGGTGTCAGAGGCGTGCAGGCCCATTTTCTCGTAGCCCGGGCCGACGGTGAACCCGTCGCTCGGGTTCGGGAGGATGAACGCACTGATGCCCTTGTGCCCCTTGCCGGGCTCGGTCACCGCCGTGCAGACGATGAACCCGCAGTACGCGGCATTGGTGATGTACTGCTTGGACCCGTTCAGGACCCAGGCGTCGCCATCGCGCACCGCGGTGCTCTTGGTGGCGGCGGAGTCGGAGCCGGCGCCGGGTTCGGTCAGGCCGAAGGAGGCCAGGTACTCGCCCCGTGCGGCGCCGGGGAGCCAGCGCTGCTTCTGCTCATGGGTGCCGAAGTAGTAGACCGGGCCCATGCCGATGGAGCAGTGCGCCGCCAGCGTGATGCCAAGGCTGGCGTCTGCCCGGCTGATCTCCTCGACGGCGAGGGCATAGGAGACGGTGTCCCCGCCCATGCCGCCGTACTCCTCAGAAAACGGAATGCCGAAGAACCCGAGTTCGCCCATCTGCCGGATGATGTCGAGCGGGAACTTGCCGGTCTTGTCCCGTTCGCCGGCGCCCGGGGCCACCACCTCGTCTGCGAATTCCCGGGCCATGTCGCGGATCATCGCCTGCTCCGCACTCAGATCAAAATTAAGGCTCATGCGCTCTCCCCTTCCTCTCGCTCCACCAAACAGTCGGTAGGCCCAAGAATGGCTGCGCTAGTACTCAATGTGTGTCTATTCTCAGCACTTCCCCCGAATTCCTTCACCGATGTGACACAATATCCGCTCCACGCATTCTTTTTGTCATATGACAACTACGCTTTCCCTTGGGCATACGCTTGGGAGGCGACGCCGCCCCAGCCAGGCCTCCTCGTCGCGGCGGAGCGGCTTACCCTTGTAATGATTCTCGCCGGTATTGGCGTCCTCGCTCCAAAGCGCATTCCTCAAGGGACTCGCCGCTGTGGGCGCGCAATCCCGCCTGCGAATCTTGAACTAACCGCTCCGAGGCTCCTCAGAAGTCTGACCGAGGCGGCTCCGATTACTTGGTAATGTTGTCGGGAGGGAACCACTTGGAAAATGCTGTTGTGCGGCTTGGGGTGGCACGGCTGACGGAGAGCGGGGAAGCGGCTGGGTATTGCCGCCATCAGCCTGAGCGGGCCCTGGAGGGCTACTGTCTGGTGGTCGGGGATGAGTGGGGCTGCCGTGTGACCCTATTCCTGCAGCATGGTCGCACACTGACCGAGCGGACGGATGGCGGGTTGTTTTACTACGAGGGATGGCTTGTCACGCCGGAGGGGCCGGTCAGCCTCGGGGTGTTCAATACCGGGGCGGCGGGCGAGGGCAGCGCACACTATGATCCGGGGGCATGGGCGCTCGACCGGGCGGTGGGGATTCGGGTGACGGCCGAGCCGCATGGCGGCAGTGTTGCCGGGCACCGCCCCGTGCTCGAGGGGCAGTTGATCTGGCTCCAGGGGCAGCCTGCGGCGGCGCCTGAGGCCGACTCGGATCCTGTGAGCGATGCAGCGGCACAGGCAGCACTCGACTCCGCATCCGAGCCTGAACGGGCACCGCTGGGCGCGGCGCCACCCCGGGAGCCTCTGCCGGACGCCCAGTGGCACCCGGCGCACCAGACGGCCACCGCAGGTGGTGCCGCGCCCTGGTCCGAACTGCTGAC
>JAQBPS010000528.1 GCA_028287415.1 Bacillota bacterium
GGCCGGTACAGCCGCTTGGGCCGGTGCAGCTGCAAACCAGTACCGCTGGCGCTGCCAGGGATACGCGGGCAGTGCGACATGCGAACCGCCCGTCGGGTAGAGCAACTGCCAATCGACGGCGAACCCCAGTGTGTACTGGACACCCACCGCTGCTAGCCACGCGCCCCGCGAGTCCGGCTCACAGACGGGCACGGCTGCCGCTGACTGCCTGCCGTCCGGCGGTTTCCGGCCGGACGAAATGCCGGGCCGGTCCCGCCGATCCAAAAAGTCCTGCAATCCCGCCACCAGTTCCTCGCGGGATGAGCCCACGAGCGCGAGGCGGTAGTCCAGGTGACCCCGGCGCACGCTGGCCGTATAGCAGATATCGTGCAAAGAGGGGCGCTCGCCTTGCGCTACCAGGTAACCCTGGTACGCCCGCGCATGGGACCGCAGGGCTTCCGGGCTGTGGGCCGACAGGACAAGCAGATGCGGCTCTGCAATTGGCGGCTCCCCGCCGCCGTGCATCCGCTCAGCCCCTCGCTCAGCCCCTGGCTCAGCCCCTCGCTCTGCCCCTCGCCCCGCCCCCGGCGGCGCCTCTGCCAGCACCAGGTGCGCATTCGTACCCCCGAAGCCAAAAGCACTGACGCCCGCCAGCGCGGCGTCGGCAGTTTCCGGCCACGGCCCCAGGCTCCGCTGCACGCGGACGGGAATCTGGTCAAATGGGATATGCGGATTCAGTTCCTGCACATGGATGCTCGCAGGGATCTCCCGGTGTTTCATCATCAGAGCCACCTTGATGAGCCCGGCAATGCCCGCCGCCGCTTCCAGGTGCCCAATATTGGACTTCACAGAACCAATGGCCACGTGATCGTCAGCCGTTCGGCCGATGGCGAGCACATCGCCCAGCGCCTTCACCTCGATGGGATCACCCAGCAACGTGCCGGTCCCGTGCGCCTCGACATACTGCACCCGCCCCGGTGAAACGCCCGCCCGCGCATACGCCGTTCGCAGCAGCGCCTTCTGCGCCTCACCGTTCGGCGCCGTGAGCCCATTGCTGCGGCCATCACTGTTGATCGCTCCGCCCCGGATGACGGCATAGATCGGGTCACCGTCGGCCACGGCCCTGGACATGGGTTTGAGCACAACCACGCCGACGCCCTCGCCTCTCACGTAGCCGTTCGCCCTGGCATCAAAGGTCTTGCACCGGCCATCAGGCGCCATGAACCCGGTCTTCGTAAAGTTACCGGTCACTGCGTGGGACAGAATCAGGTTCGCTCCCCCCGCGACGGCCACGCTGGCCTCCGCATTCCAGATGCTCTGGCAGGCGTAGTAGACCGACACGAGTGATGAGGAGCAAGCTGTGTCGATCGCCAGGCTCGGCCCCTGGAAACCGAACGTGTACGAGATGCGGTTGGCGGCGATGCTCAGCGCACTGCCGGTGCCCATGTAGGCGTCCCAGCGGGCGGGGTCGTTCATCTGCAGATGTGCGTAATCGCTATGGGAGATGCCCATGAACACGCCCACCGGCGCCCCCATCAGCTGGTCAGGTACGAGGCCCGAATCCTCCAGGGCCTCCCACGTGACCTCCAGCAGCAGGCGTTGCTGCGGATCCATTTTCGTGGCTTCCCGAGGTGCGATCCCGAAAAAGCCTGCGTCGAACTGGTCCACCTGCTCGATGAAGCCGCCCCAGCGGGTGTTCATCTTGCCCGGGCTACTGGGGTCGGCGTCATAGAACGCGTCGACAGACCAGCGGTCGGGGGGCACCTCCCGGATTGCGTCCCGCCCTTGACGCAGGAGCTGCCAGAAGGCCTCGGGGTTCCTGGCGCCCGGAAACCGGCAGCCAAGGCCGATGATCGCGATCGGCTCCCGTCCCGGGTCGGCGGCAGGCGAGCCAGTGCTGTGCACGGCCGCTCCCCGGGCCGCTCCCGGGTCCGCTGTCAGGTATTGCGCGACCGCCAGGATCGTGGGATGGTCCCACACCACCGTCGGGGAGACGTCACGTCCGAGCCACTCGCCCAGGTCGCCCGCCACCTCCACGGCTTGGACCGAATCGAGGCCGTAGCCGTCAAACGGCTGTCTGGGGTCGATCTCAGCAGGATCCACGCTAAGCTTTAACGCCACGTTGGCGACCAAAAACGCTTGGATCATCTCCGCTGTCACCCGGGAATTTTGCATACTGGTCTCCCACCTTCTGAATCTGCGGTTGGGGCTACTTTGCTCGCCAATCGAGCCGTTTCGCTGCCAGGTACGTGCAGACCGCCAGCCACGCTACCAGGGAACCAGTCATAACCCAGAACCGGAGGCCGAAATTACCGGCCAGCGAATCGGCCAGAGCGATCGTTGCCTGTCCGGGCGGCAGCAGGAACGAGGTAACCTTGAGGGGAAGCGGCAGCTTCTCCAGCGGCAGGACAACGGGGCTGCAGATGGTCACAACCAGGGTGGTCAACTGCGTGAGCGTCTGAACCTGCTCCATGGTGCGGCATAAGCTCCCGATCGCGATCCCGAAGAGCGACAACGTGGCTGCCGCAAGCAACGCCAGGGGGATGGCCAGGAAGAGCCTGCCGATCGGAATGCCGAGCATCCAGCGGCCAATGGCCCCAGCTGCCAGCAGCGGCGGAAGAGTCGAGAGCAGGCTGACCGTGAAGATGGATACAACGAACACGATCTGGCTGATCGGAAGCGCCCCGTAGAAGTTGATCTCCCCGGTCAGGCGCAGCGCCGCACTTCGCCAGAGGGCAAAGGTCAGACTGCCGTAGCTGACCGCAAGCACCATGTTGCCCGCAAGCAGCCAGGTGGTGACGGGGCCGCTGCCCGCGTACTGGCGGATGATCCAAACGATCCCCAGCGGCAGGAACAGGCTGGTAATGATCAGGAAGGGGGCCTGGGCCCGGTAGTCGGTGTACAGCAGCTGCAATACCACGCTAAATTGGTCACGGAGCGATGGCCGTGCCACCGTTACGGGCATCAGGTCACCCTTAACGACCGCCTGCATGGCTCTCCCCTCCCGTCAACTCCAGGTAGACATCCTCCAGGTTGGGGGTGATAATCCGGAAATCATCCAACAAATTCAGACCAGGCAGGATATGGCTGATCGCAGCCTCCGTCTCGTGCCGGGGGACGATTACGTTGTAGCGCCTGGCGCCATACTGCTGCACGCCCTGCATCCCCTCCAGGAGAGCCGGGGCCGCCTCTGAGGCCGCATGGCTGAACGAGAGCTCCAGGCGCACGGATTGTGAAACCTTTGCCTTGAGGTCGCCGGGGGTACCCAGCGCCAGGATCTGCCCGTGCCGCACGATCGCCACCCGGTCGAGCGCCTGCTCGGCCTCCACCACGTTATGGGTGACCAGGATGACCGTCTTGCCGGACCGTGCGCTCCGCCTGATCCGCTCCCAGACAGTCCGGCGGATCTCGGGGTCGAGCTCGTTGGTGGGTTCATCAAAGATCAGCACCGGCCGGTCGCCGATCAGCGCCGCGGCAATCGCGGTAAGTCGCTGCTGCCCGCCTGATAGCCGGGCAATCCGGCCGTCCGCACACGATGACAGGTTCAACTCGGACAGGAGCGTTTCGGCGTGCTGGCGGGCCGCCGGCACAGAGAGCCCTCTGAGCCTGCCAGTCAGTCGCAGAAGCTCGCGTGGCGTGGCCTGCGACGGCAGCGCCAAACCCTGCGGCTGAAGGGCGATGAACTGGCTGGCCCGTCCCGGTTCACGCACCACGTCATGCCCGAACAACCGGATGCTGCCGCTGGTCGGGCGCAGCAGTCCTGCCAGTTGCCGGACCAGCGTGCTCTTGCCGGAGCCGTTGGGGCCCAGCAGCCCGAAAACCTCGCCTACGCCAATATCTAGGGTCATATGATCGGTGACCGGAGGCGAATCCGGGCGATAGCGCTTGACCAGGTTCAATACCTCAAACGCGTTTGCGGACACGCTGCTGTCTCCCTTTCTCAAGCAGAGGTCGAATCACCGGCTGCGGAGAGGACAGCCAGGGTTTTGGTGCGATAGCCCTCGCGACAGGCGAACCGCTGGATCTTACCACTGGAGGTTCGGGGAATGCCGCCAGGCGCCACAAGCACGACAGCGTGGGCCGCCAGGCCGTGGGTAGTCGAGACTGCCCGGCCGATCCGCGTCGCCAGCTCCGCCATGTTGCCACGCCGGTGCTGCCGCTCCACCTCGGCCACGACCACAAGCCGCTCCTCGCCGCCTTCTTCAACGGAAAAGGCCGCACAGCCGCCGGCTCGGATGGCCTCCTCGCTCTCCTGCACGGTCCGTTCGATGTCCTGCGGGTAGTGATTCTGCCCGCGAATAATCAACAGGTCCTTGATCCGACCGGTGGGAAAGAGTTCACCATCTGGCGCAAGGAAGCCCAGATCGCCCGTGCGGAGGAAGGGCCCCTCCGCCGGTGCGTCGGCAAGCCTGGCTGCGAAGGTATCCTGCGAGAGCTGCGGCTGATTCCAGTAGCCCTGGGCCTTGCTCGGGCCTGCCACCCAGATCTCGCCGATCTCATCAGGAGCGCAGGCGGTCAGCCGCTCCGGGTGAGCGATGACGATCCGGTGCCCGGGCGGCGCCGAGCCACAGCCGACCAGCAGCTGCGTCTCCGCCGCAAAGTTGTCGGTCCGAACCACCCGGTTCTCGGCCATGTCGGCCTTGCGCACTGCTACCGTGTGGAGTCCCCGGGAGAGACCGCTGCCCGACACGAGCAGTGTCGCTTCGGCCAGCCCGTAACAGGGGTAGCATGCGTCCGGCTCCAAGCCGCAGGCGGCAAAGGCGGCGACAAAGCGATCCATGGTGCCCGGCCGAACCGGCTCGGCCCCACTGAAGGCCACTTTCCAGCTGCTCAGGTCCAGGGTGGCACGCTGTTCCGGGGTCACCCGGCGCACGCAGAGTTCATAGGCGAAGTCGGGTCCGCCCGAGATCGCACCGCGGTACTGACTGATGGCGTCGAGCCAGCGGTGGGGCGCCATCAGGAAGGAGAGCGGGGACATCAGCACGCCGGGCCGGGCGGCATAGAGCGGCTGCAGAATGCCGCCAATCAGGCCCATGTCGTGGTACATGGGGAGCCAGGAGACGATGGCGCCCTCAGCCTCAGGGGGGATCATCATCTGATTGATGGCAGCAGAATTGTGGACCAGGTTGCCGTGGTTCACCATCACGCCCTTGGGCGTGCCGGTAGAGCCGGATGTGTACTGCAGGAACGCAAGGCTCCCCGCGTCGAGTTTCGGCTCACGCCAGCGATTGGCCTTACCACTGTCCGGTGTGTCCCCGTCGGTAGCCGCCCATGGGATGCGGGCGAAGTCCGCCGCATCGGCATTGCCGTTCTTCAGCGCCTTCATCACCGTCTGCGTAGCCAGGATGATCGATACCTCGGCATTGCGTACGATCGCGAGCAGGCGAGAGAGGTTGCGCGTCTGCCTGGGGGGATAGGCGGGTACGGCCACGACGCCGGCATAGAGGCAGCCAAAGAAGGCCTTGATGTATTCCAGGCCGGACGGGTAGAGCAAAAGTGCCCGGCTTCCCTGCAGCCCCATGGCCTGTAGCTGTGCGGCGATCGCGCGCGCTCCCCGGTCCAGCTCTGCATAGGTAAGGGTGCCTTCCTCGGTGCCGCGGTCCGACAGATAGGTGTAGGCCGTTTGGTTGGGCAACGCTTCTGCCCGCTGGCGGAGCAGTGCCACCACGGTGAGCGGGCTGGAATTGGAAAACTGCGGATGCTCACCTGACGTCATGCAGCTCAATGCAGCCACCTCTTTTGAATGGGTTACGTTTGTGGCAGCGATTATTATGGAATCGTTAACGTTACAAATTACCCCGTCTATGAAAATGTTAGACATTCGTACGATAATGGTCAACGCACCATTGACCCCCTCCTGGTGGGTCTTTCGTCCTGGTAACACCAGAAGGCCCGAGACGTTTGTCTCGGGCCTTCTCTGTGTTTAGCGGCTCATAGCGTGAGTTTTAGCCACCGATTTTGAAACGGAGCGTGCAGTTCTCCCGTCTGTTACAGCAGAAAGCCGAAAGAGGTGCTTAAATGAACATGTGGAAGAGGACCGCCAGTTCCGCCGCCCTGCTCCTGCTCGCGACGGCTGTGACGGCGGCGACGGCGATGGCCGATGAACCGGTTCTGATCGTGGACCCCCCTCCGAGCTCCCTCAAGTTTGTCGAGATCGCTGCGA
>JAQBPS010000564.1 GCA_028287415.1 Bacillota bacterium
GACCGACTCGAACGCTCGCTGATCAACCGGTTCCATCAGCAGTGCCCCGGATCGCATGAGCTGGGAGAGTATTATATGGCGCTGCTCCCCCGCACGACAATGCAGGCGATCGGTGCACACCTGGAACGCTGTTCGGTTTGCCAGACTGAACTCCAGGAGCTGACGCAGTTCCTGACCGAGGATCAGCGCACGCCGCTCGGGCAGATGGTTGAGGTGATCCGCCAATGGGGCCGCGGCCTCACAACCGGACAAGCGGGCGCCGCCCTGCCGGGCATCCGCGGCGACGCCGGGGCCGGGCAGACCTTCGAAGCCGGCGACCTGTGGCTGACGGTGAAGGTGCGCGAGCGGGAAGACGGCCTGCGTGATCTCCTGGGTCTGGTCACAAGTGCGGACGGCTCCCAGCTGCCGGCGGGCGTTGCCTGGGTGCATCAGGACGGCCGGTATTGCGCAGGCGCTACGCTCGATGCGAAAGGCAACCTTGTCATCACCGGCCTCCGCCCGGGCGAGTACGACCTCTCCGTCGAGTATGCGGAGATCCGAGTCTCCGTGCGAGGGGTGACCCTCTAGCCATGTCGGCCGTCACGCAGGAACTCGTCGCGCTGGAGCAAGCGGCGGATGAGTGGATGCATCGCAACCCCGCCCGCTATCGTGAGACTGCGGAGCAAATGCTCACCCTCAGTCGGCACGGCGAGCCGGGCGCCCGGGCCCGGGCCCAGCGCGCCTACGGCAACGCCCTGCGCATGGCAGGCGAACTGCCCGCAGCGCTGCGAGCCATCAGATCCGCGTTGCGGCTCTGGCACCAGGCCGGCGATGAGGTTGAGTGGGCCCGGACGCAGACTGCCTGCGTCGCGGTGCTCGCCGAACTCGGCAACATCCGCGGCGCCCTGAGTGCGTCCGCGCTCGGGCTGGCTGTCTTCCTGAGGCATGAGCAGCCGCTGCCAGCGGCCCGCCTGCTCAACAATACCGGTGGCATCTACCTCTTTACCGGCCGGCCGCACGAAGCGCTCACGCAATATGCCCGGGCGAGATCGCTGGCAAGTAGCGCCGGTGACGGGTCGCTCCTCTCGCGGATCGACATGCATCGTGCGGTCGCGCTGCAAGCGCTCGGCCGGCACACGGAGGCGCTCACCGCCTGTGCCGGGGCGCTCCGGCGTGCACGGCCGACGGGACAAAAGCTCCACGCAGCCCGGATTCAGGTGACCGCGGCCATTTCGCTCTTCCAGCTGGGCCGGTTCAGCAAGGCGCTGCGCCGCTTTTCACAGGCGCGGACGGTTTATGAGGAGCACGGTGCCACGCGGGATGTGGCTGAGTGCGATCTCCATATCTGCGCCTGTTACCTCGAGTTAAACCGGGTGGAGCAGGCGCTGGAACGCGTCACTGCTGTGATCGAGCAGCCGGGTACAGGTCGGGCCTGGTATGAGACTGCTTATGCCTGGTTCTACCAGGCTGTCGCGCTCGCTCGGTGCGGGCGCCTGCCGGAGGCGCGGGCCGTACTGCTGAAGCCGCGGCAGTTGTTTGCGAAGCACCATGACGCCTACGGGGCCGGGCGAGTCGCGCTGGAGGAGGCGCAGATCCTGCTCAGGCTGAACGAGACGATGCCGGCATCGCGGTGGGCAGCGCGTGCGAAGCAGTTGTTCGCGGTTGCCGGCAGCCGGCTGGAGGAGGCACGTGCCACCCTGCTGCTGGCGGAGACGCTCTATCGGGGCGGGCGCCTGGCGCGCGCCTGGTCGGAAGCGCAAGCGGCCGACCGGGCCTTCCGGCGGGCACATACCCCCGGCCCGCGTTTTCAGTGCCTTCATCTGATGGGGCAGATCGCGATGCAGCGCGGCGCGTTCACCACCGCCCGGCGACTCCTGGCCAGGGCGATCCGACTGGCCGAGCAAATGCGCGGGGCGGTCCAGGTCACGTTCCGCGAGGGGTTTCTGGACGACAAAGCTGTCGCCTACGGCGACATGGTCTGGCTACACTTGCAGGAAGGGCGGGTGGCCGCCGCTCGCCGCCTTGCCGATCTGGCCAAGTCGCGGGGGCTGTCCGACCGCCAGATTGCCCGTCCTGATGCTCGCTCCCGTCCGGCCCGCCCTGCTGATCAGCGACTGCTCGCTGAAATCGAAGCGGTCAGGCTGGAGTACCAACAATTGACCCTGCCCTCGCGGTTGGGCTCACCGGCGCCCGCCACTGGCTCACTCAGAAGTTGGTGCGTCGACCCGGACCGCCGCAGCGACTTGGAACGGCGCCTGACGGCCCTCTGGGACGAGTGGGAACTCCGGCAGCTTGCGTCGGGATATGGCACCGCACAGCGCGGTGCGCGGCGAGCGCCAGCCGCGGCACGGCTCGGTCCCAAGGTGGCCATGGTGGAGTACCTGGTGATCCGCACGCGGGTGATCGCCTTCGTCAGCAACAGCAGGGGGCTCCGGGCGTGGGCGGATCTCGGCCCGCTGCACCCGGTCACGGAGGCGCTTGAACTGCTGCACCTCAACCTGGACACGGCGCTGGTTGCGATGCAGGTCTCGCCCGGGCGCATGACCGGGCTGACCCGGAACGCACAGGGGCTGCTCGCCATACTGTATCGGCGCTTGTGGGCGCCTTTGCTGCCGTGGCTCACCTTGATGCAGCAGGTGGTGGTTATCCCCCATGGCCCGCTCCATCTGGTGCCGTTCGCCGCCCTGTATGACGGCAAAGAGTACCTGGTGGCACAGGCTGAGCTGACACTGGCGCCGTCCCGGGCGATCTGGGCGCAATGCCGGGAGCGGACCGGCGAGTCCCTGGCAGGGCGCCCGGATCTGGTGATGGGCTGTAACGCCGACGGTCAGATTCCCCTCGTCGAGGAGGAGGCCCGTGCCGTCGGTGCCGCCCTCCAGGCGGCTGTCCATCTGGGGGCGGACGCCTCATTGACCCGGCTGGCCGAGGGCGCCCCCTATCGGATCGTCCACCTCGCCGTGCATGGGCAGTTTCGCGCCGATAACCCCCATTTTTCCACCTTGCTGCTGGCAGATGGCCCGCTCACCGCCATCGATGCGGTCACGCTGCCCCTGCACGCCGCGATGGTCGTGCTGAGTGGCTGTGAAACCGGCATTAGCAAGGTGACCCACGGCGAGGAACTCGTGGGGCTGGTGGCCGCCTTTCTCTCGTCCGGCTGCGCCTCGGTCCTCGCCAGCCACTGGCGGGTCGCTGATCCGAGCGCAGCCGATCTGATGCAGCGGGTATACAAGGGGCTCCTGGCAGGGCGCGGCAAGGCGGCAGCCCTGCGCGAGGCGCAAGCGAGCCTGGCAGGGGCCGGGCTTCACCCGGTCTATTGGGCCGCGTTCTCGCTGATTGGCGACGGCGGACCCGTAGCGGGGATATAAGGAGGAGAGCGTGATGAGTACCTTAAGGCCGACCGTTGCACCGACCCCAACGCCGAGTGCGGCACCGCCGCGGCGCAGACTGAATCAGGCGATTGTCTCGGGCCCGCTGGATCAGGTGGATCAGTTGGCCCGGGCGGTTACGCCAATGCCGGGATATACGGTTGAGCCCCTGGCGCTGTATCAGAGTGGGCGCGGGGAAGTGAAGGCGGTCAAGGTCCTGTACCAGCCTGCGACCACCGAACCGCCAGATTGCACCGACCAGTTAAACCGGACCCTCCTGAACACGGCCATCCGTAACAATCTGACGGCGATCCGCACAGAGCCGAACTGCACCACATCGACACGCCCGGCCTGGCAAGGTCACCCGTATTCCTGGGAGGGGAACCCCTATTCGTGGGAGGGCAACCCGTTCACGGGGGATGGCGGCGCCTACGCCTGGGAGGGGAATCCCTACGCACAGCCCCAGCCGCAGGCTGCCGCCAAAGTCGCACACGTGGTGCCAGCCGGCGCCAGCGTCGCCGCCGCACAGGCGCTCTTCGCGGCGCAGGATGCGTTCGCACGGATCCAGGTGGCGGAGAACGGTAAGCGGATCGCTGCGCTGGGGGAGAAGCTGGGGCAGGGGGTGCGAGTGGCGATCTTCGACACCTGCCCCAGCGCCCAGGGCCTCGGCGCACTGCCGGCGGGGCCGCTGCCCTGGCTCCATCCGCACTGGAACGCACCGCTCCTGCCCGCCGGCGAGTTCAGCGACCATGGGCTGTTCATTGCCTCGTTGATTAACTTTGTGGCGCCGTCCGCCGATATCCACCTGTACCAGGTGCTGGGCGGGGATGTGTTTGGCGATACGGCGACCCTGGTGAAGGCTATGGGCGATTTCCTCAACGATACGGCGACCAGCCCGGCGGTGATCAGCCTCAGCCTCGGCAGCATGTGCTGCGATGGCGGCGCCATGCCCGCCGTGGAAGGGCTCATCTGGGAGGCGCAGCGGCGGGGCATGGTGATCTGTGCTGCGTCAGGCAACAATGGCCGCCGGGCGATGAAGGCGGCGACGATTCCCCCTGCGCAGATGCCGGCCGCCTTGCGAAACGTGATTGCCGTTGCTGCCGCGAACCGCCAGGATATCCGTGCCAGTTATTCGCACCGCGGCGATATTGCGGCGCCGGGCGGCGAAACGGCTGGCGCAGCCGGGCCCAACGGCTTCGATGACATCATCGGTCTCGGTACGGTCTCCCCATCGGGGTACATTCGCATGGACTGCGGCACCTCGTTTGCGACGCCGCTGGTGGCGGGCGCTGCAGCGCTCGTGCTGGCCGATCTGGTGGGGCGCGGGGCATCGCTTGATTCCGGGATGTGGCGCCGGGTTTATGACCGGCTTGCGCTGGGCGCAGTGCCACCGGCCGGCGAGCCGGATACCCTGAACACAACGGGCCTGGGGGCAGGTGTGATCCGGATTGGTGGGCGCAACAGCATCTACGGCTGTTGATTACGGAAGAAAAAACGCTCTTGCCCCAAAATGCCTGACGGCCGTGTTACCTCCTCATGGAATGGCCATTCCGATCTGCCCTTGAGGAGGATCCGTCTTGCGGAAAATATTTGGTGTTCTGCTGAGTACCATGTTGGTCTTTGCTTCGGTCGGCTTTGCTTCGGCGGCGACCAAGATACCGCCGGACCCGTACAAGATCAAGGTCCCGCCGGACCCGTACAAGAGCCCGGCTG
>JAQBPS010000582.1 GCA_028287415.1 Bacillota bacterium
ACCTACGGCCCCCTCTACCGCCATCCCCGCAAGATCTGGGGCATCGGGCTCAACTACCGGGAGCATGCCCGGGATCTGAACGCCCCGGATCCGACCGAGCCAGCCAGCTTCATGAAGACCGACCAGACGATCATCGGCCCCGGCGACACGATCGAGCTGCCGCCCCAGTCCAGTCGGGTCACGGCTGAGGCCGAACTCGGGCTGATCATCGGGCGGACGTGCCGGGACGTCACCGAGGCCGATGCCCTCAGCTACCTGGCCGGCGTCTGCCTGATCAGCGACATGACCGCTGAGGATATCCTCCAGGTGAATCCCCGCTTCCTGACGCGTGCGAAAAACTTCGACACGTTTCTAGCCTTCGGCCCGGAACTGATCACCATGGATGAGGTGCCGGATCTGCGGCAACTGAACGTCGGCACCTATAACAACAATGTCCTGACCCGGGAGAACATCGTGGCGAACATGGCGTTCCCGCCCGCCTACCTGGTCTCATTCCACTCACAGGTCGCGACACTCTACCCCGGTGACATCATCAGCACGGGCACTCCGGGCGCCGTCGTCATTGCGGACGGGGACGTTGCTGAGTGCCGGATTGACGGGCTGGGCGTTCTCAAGAATCCCGTACGCAGGAGGGCATAACCGATGGATTTGGGACTGAAGGGGAAAGTTGCGGTCGTCGCTGCTGCCAGCGATGGGCTGGGCCGGGCGGTGGCGACGGCGTTTGCCCGGGAGGGCGCCGCTGTGGCAATCTGCGGGCGGACGGCCGAGAAGGTGGAGCGGGCCGCGGCGGAGATCGGGCAGGAGACGGGCGCCCGCGTGCTCGCTGTGACGGCCGATGTTTCCAAGGCGGAGGATGTGGTGCGGTTCATCACCGAGGCGGCCACCGCGTTCGGCCGGATCGACACGCTGGTGTGCAACGCCGGGGGCCCGCCCGCCCTGCCGTTCATCAAGCTGGATGACGCCCACTGGGATCTCGCCGTCCAGCTGAATCTGATGAGCGTGGTGCGGCTGATCCGTGCTGCCCTGCCCCACCTCAGGGCGTCGGGCTGCGGCCGGATCATCAACCTCTCCTCCTCGTCGGTCAAGCAGCCGATCGCCGACCTGGTCCTCAGCAACACGATCCGCCTGGGCGTGCAGGGTCTGGTAAAGACACTCTCGGACGAACTGGCGCCCGACGGCATCCTCGTCAACACAGTGGCGCCCGGCCGGATCGACACCGAACGGATCCGCAGCCTCGACAAGGGCCGCGCTGCGAAGGCCGGCATCACCATGGCGGAGCAGCGGACCAGGACCGAGCGCGAGATTTCCCTGCGGCGGTACGGCACGCCCGCAGAGTTTGCACAGGTTGCGGTGTTCCTGGGCAGCCCCGCCAACAGCTATGTGACGGGACAAGCCCTGCTGGTCGATGGTGGTCTGACCCGGGCGCTGTAAGCAGAGCGATCACTGAGGAGGGATATTTCCATGAAACGTGTGCTCCAAGGACTCGTGGTTTCCGTGGCTGCGGCTGTGCTGCTGTCTGCCTGCTCATCGGGCGCGACGAATGGTCCGACCGCGCAGCAGCCGGGCTCCGCCGCCGGCCCCAAGTACATGATCGATGACCAGGACGTCACCGCACTGTACGCAGCGGCCAAGCAGGAAGGCAGGCTGATGTACTACGGCGGCGCCTACCCGACTGACCAGACACAGGCCTACGCGGAGGAGTTCAAGAAGGCATTCCCGGGCATCGAGATCGAGGTCTACCGCGGCACCACGCCGGCTGTGCTGGAGCGCTTCCTGAGCGAGGCCCGTGGCGGCAAGTTCCTCGCGGACGTGCTTTTCCAGGGCGACCCGTACACGCTGAAGAGCGTGATCAAGGAAGGCCTCCTGCTCGAATACAACCTCGGCAGTGTCGCCAAGTACCCGCCGAACATGATCACCGACAAGTACGTCTACCCGCACTCGGTGGTCTACATCGGTCCGATCTACAACACGAACCTGGTCAAGGGCGACGACGAGAAGAAGCTCCAGACGGACTGGAAGTTCGTCACCGACCCGAAGTGGAAGGGCAAGGTGGCGCTGACGGTGCCCGAGGCAGGCGGCACCAGCTACGGCCCCATCTACATGTTCCTCGGGGAGAAGCGGGCCCAGTTCGGGCCTGATTTCATCAAGGCGCTCCAGCTGAACGTGGGCCAGGCCTTCACATCGACCGTGCCGGCGACGGCCCAGGTGGCGGCGGGCGAGTTCGCGATCCATGTCCACGGCCAGACCCCTGCTGCCGGCGGCCAGATCGCCCAGGGCGCCCCAATCCGCATCGCCTTCCCCGCCCCGACGCCTGCCGTGCCCGTGGGCGCCGCCATCGCCGCCAAGGCGCCGCATCCGAATGCTGCGAAACTCTTTATGGAATGGGCCTTCAGCAAGCAGGGCCAGGAGAAGATCGTCGAGATCGGGACCTCGCATGTCGTCCGCACGGACGTGACCGCCGATCCGTTCGCCAAGTATGACTGGTACAAGAAGCCCACGGAGATCTGGGTCGCACAGGACCTGGACGCTTACATGAAGGGCTTG
>JAQBPS010000605.1 GCA_028287415.1 Bacillota bacterium
ATGCGCGTGGTCTCCTCCCGGAAGCCCGCAGTCTGGAACAGCTTGATCGCCGCCGCATTCGCCGACGGGACCTGGATCGACACGTACGGGACCCCACGCTGCACGGCGTAGGCCTCAGCCATGTCGAGGAGTCCCTTCGCCACGCCGCGGTTGCGGTAGTCGGGCCAGACATGCAGCTCGCTGACCACCGCCTCCGGCAGGCCCGACAGCTGGTCCTTCACGCCAAAGAGCACGGCCGCATAGCCGCAGATCGCCCCCGAGTCCTCCACGGCGACCAGGTCAATGCGCTCCCAGCCCGGGGGCACCTTCTGCTCCCGCGGCAGGCGGAGCCACGCCTCGAACCGCTGGCGGACGGTGGCCGGGTCCCGGACCCCGCCCTCCCCGAGGAGGAGGTACTCGTCCAGGTTCTCCATGGAGCGCTGCCACTGGTCAATGGCAGCCTCATCGGCGGGCGAGGCACGGCGGATGCGAATCGGCATGGGGGTTCCTCCTAAACGCCCATGGCCTGGGCGAGGTCAGCGATCAGGTCGCCCGCGTCTTCAATGCCGACAGAGATGCGAATCAGGCCGTCGGTCACGCCCAGGGCATTGCGATGCTCAGCCGGGATGGATGCGTGGGTCATCTTCGCGGGCAGCTCAATCAGCGACTCCACTGCGCCGAGCGACTCCGCCAGTGTGAACAGCTGCACCTTGCGCAGCAGCTGGTCCGCCAGTTCGCCCGAACCCACATCAAAGGAGATCATGCCGCCAAAGCCGCCGGCCTGCCGCTTGTGGATCTCATGACCGGGGTGGGACGGAAATCCCGGATAGTAAACCTTTTTGACCGCGGGCTGGCCTGCCAGCCACTCCGCGATCTGCCGGGCGTTGGCCTCATGCTCCTTCATGCGCACTGCGAGGGTCTTGATGCCCCGGATCAGCAGGTAGCTGTCCTGGGGGCCAGGCACCCCGCCCGCAGCGTTCTGGAGGAAGGCGAGCCGCTGGCCCAATTCCGCATCATTGACGACCGCCAGCCCTGCGACGACGTCGCTGTGGCCGCCGAGGTACTTGGTGGCGCTGTGCCAGACAATGTCGGCCCCGTGCTCCAGCGGACGCTGCCAGTAGGGCGTCATGAACGTGTTGTCGACGATCAGGAGCATGCCATTGGCCTTGGTGATTCGGCCCATGGCGGCCAGGTCCGTGATCTTCAGCAGGGGGTTCGTCGGCGTTTCCACCAGGAGCGCCTTCGTGTTCGGGCGGATCGCCGCCGTCACCCGCTCGGGGTTGCTGGTCTCCACATAGGTGGCCTCGATCCCGAAGCGCTTGAACACCTTATCTTGGAGGCGGAAGGTGCCGCCATACACATCGTCGCTGATAATGAGATGCTCCCCGGCATTAAAGAGCATGAGGATGGCGCTCAGGGCCGCCAGCCCCGAGGCGAAGCCCAGCCCGCGCACCCCGCCCTCGAGCTCCGCGATCAGCGCCTCCAGAACCGCCCGGGTGGGGTTGCCGGTGCGGGAGTACTCGTAACCCTTGTGCTTGCCGACCGCTTCCTGCTTGTAGGTAGAGACCTGATAGATCGGCACATTGACCGCGCCGGTAAGGGGATCGGAATCGAAGCCCCCGTGAATTAGCTTGGTGTTGAACTTATAGGTCATGAACTACACGCCCCCCTGGTAGATCTGCTTGCTCAAGTAGCGCTCGGAGCTGTCCGCGAAGATCGTAACGATTGTAGTGCCCGGCTCGGCCCGCCGTGCTTCCTGAAGGGCGGCCCAGAAGGCGGCGCCCGACGAGGAGCCCACCAGGCAGCCCTCGCGGGCCGCCAGTTGCTTGACCATGGCGAAGGCGTCTTCATCAGTCACGGTGTAGATTTCATCGACCAGCGACATATCGAGCGTGGGGTAGATCGCCTCCACACCGATGCCCTCGGTCTTGTGGGGGCCAGGGGTCCCGCCCTTCAGCACCGAGCCGACCGGCTCGACAATGCAGGCGCGCACGCCGGGCTTCCGCTCCTTCAGGTACCGGGTCACCCCGGTGAAGGTGCCGCCGCTGCCGGCGCCGGCCACGAAGATATCAATGTCGCCGTTCAACTGCTCCCAGAGCTCAGGAGCCGTGGTTTTATAGTGGGCGGCGGGGTTTGCGGGGTTTGCGAACTGCTGGGGCACAAAAGCTCCCGGGGTGGCAGCGGCCAGCTCCTGCGCCTTTTTGATGGCGCCGATGATGCCCTGCTCTCTGGGCGTGTTGACCACCTCAGCGCCCAGGGCGCGCATCAGCTCCTGCTTCTCCTCGGAGAATTGCTCCGGCACACAGAAAATCACCCGATAGCCCTTGCCAATGGCGGCCAGCGCCACGCCCACGCCGGTATTGCCGGCGGTCGGCTCGATGATCGTCCCGCCGGGGAGCAGCTGCCCCTTGCGCTCAGCATCGGCGATTAGCTCCACGCCGAGTCGGTCCTTGACGCTGCCGCCGGGGTTGAAGTACTCCAGCTTGGCAAACAGCCGAACGCCCTCCGGGATTTCAAACCGGGTAATCTCCAGCACCGGCGTCTGCCCCACCAGTTCCTGAATCGACCTTGCGACCCGCATTCCCCGTCACCGCCTGCTTTTTCAGATGCGATCCGGATAATCAGACATGATGCCATCGACGTCGTAGGCCTTCATCAGTTGGATCGCTTCAGGCATGTTGACCGTCCAGGCATTGACCTTCAGCCCTGCGGCATGCGCCTGGCTGACCAGCTCGGGGGTGACCCACTCCCAGGTCGAGTGGATCGCCTCAGCACCGGTCGCCTGCGCCATGCCGACCGGATCCAGCAGGTTCTCCGAGCAGAGCATGCCGAGGGGCAGGTCGGGCGCCAGTTCATGCAGCCGGCGCAGGGCGTGGTGGTCAAAGGAGGAGACCTGCACCCGGCCCTCTGCCCCCTCCTCGCCGATCGTGCCGAGCAGGTCCTCCTCAATGCCCGGGTAGTGAATCGACCCGGCCTTCAGCTCAAGGAACAGGCGGAGCTCGGGCGGCGTACTGCGGATCAGCTCCCGGAGCGTCGGCACCCGCTCGCCCGCAAACTCCGGGCCGTTCTTGACGCCGGCGTCCGCCTGCTGCACGTCAGCCAGGTTCAGGGACATGATCATGCCGGTCCCGGTCGTCGTCCGCTCAAGCCAGGGATCATGGATCACCACCAGGTGCCCGTCCAGGGTCCGGTGGACATCGAACTCGACACCGTCCACACCTAGCTCCAGGGCGCGGCGGAACGAGGCCATCGTGTTTTCGGGATGGGTGCCGGCGGCACCTCTGTGACCGATCCGAAGCGGCATGCCCCCCACTGCTCCTCTCCCGTCCCGGCTGCACCGGGGCGACTCGCGTGAGTACTCCATTCCACATGACAGAGAATTCCTCCTTCCCGGTCGCGAGAAGGCCCTACTGGTATATGGCGCGGGGCGGGAATGATGTCAGGCACAAAAGCAGCCGGGTAACCCCGGCTGCTTTTGCTATGCGGCTCCACTGTCGGGATGTTCCCCGTGTGTAACGAAGTCTATCTCATGGCCAGTTTGATCAAGGCAATCGCCGCCAGGATCACGGCAGGCGCTACCTCAAGGGCGAACTCCTTGTAGCGTAATACCACGTGTTCGGCCCCCCGCAACCTGTGGATTTGCGGCCGTGGCGCCCCGCAGAGGCGCCCAGGGCCGCGGGTTGGGTTGCGGTACATCCTATGCGGCAGGTCTAAAGGTCGTACCATCAGGGAACACTTACCAGCAGTATGTCGAACGGACGGAGGAACGCTCTCCTGTGAAACTGATCACCATTGCAACGGCAGCGAAACTGTTGGGATTGGTTCCTGATTCCTTACGGCGCCGGGAGACTGCGGACGGCCAATGGACGGAGGTTTACGGCCATCGCATCCGGGTGTACCGGATCGACCTCACGCCCCATGCACAGCGCCGGTTTGATGAAGATGAGATTCACCGGGTGCTGGCGAGGCTTCAGAGGTCGCGCTAGCGCGGTTGGAGGACTGGGCGGGGCTCTGTGGGTTTTCAGTCCTTCAGAAGCTGCTTGGCCAGGACCATTCGCTGGATCTCGCTGGTGCCCTCGTAGAGCTGCGTGATCTTCGCCTCACGCATCAGCCGCTCCACCCGGTACTCCGCCATATAGCCGTAGCCACCGTGGATCTGGACCGCCTCGACCGTCTGCTTCATCGCCATCTCCGAAGCAAACAGCTTCGCCATGGAGATCTCCTTGGTGGCCCGGGCGCCGATGCCCATGAGGAAGGCGGCCCGGTAGAGCAGCAGGCGGGCGGCGTCCAGGTCGGTCGCCATGTCCGCAATCTTGAAGGCGATCGCCTGGTGCTCCGCGATCGGCTTGCCGAACGTGGTCCGCTCCTTCGCGTACTTGATGGAGTCGTCGAGCGCCGCCTGGGTCAGACCCACCGCCTGCGCAGCAATGCCGATGCGGCCCCGGTCAAGAATCGCCATGGCGATCGTGAAGCCCTCCCCCTCCTGCCCCAGCAGCTGGGCGGCCGGCAGCCGGCAGTCCTCAAAGTGCAGGGTAGTGGTGTGCGAGGCGTGCAGGCCCATCTTTTCCATGGGCTTGCCGGCGCTGAAGCCGGGTGTGCCCGCCTCGACGAGGAAGGCGCTGATGCCCTTGTGCCCGACGGCCGGGTCCGGGTTGGTCCGGGCGAAGACGACATAGAGTCCCGCCTGTCCGCCGTTGGTGATGAACGTCTTCTCGCCGTTCAGTACGTAGCTGTCGCCGTCCTTGATGGCGGTGGTGCGCAGGGCCGCTGCGTCCGACCCGGCGCCCGGCTCGGTCAGGGCATAAGCGCCCAGCAGCTCGCCGCCCGTCAGCTTCGGCAGGTAACGGTCCTTCTGCTCCTGGCTGCCAAAGTGGTAGATCGCCTCGGAATGCAGGGAGCAGTGAACCTCAAAGATCACGGAGGTAACGGCGCAGGCCCGAGCCAGCTCCTCGATCACGATCGCGTAGCTGATCCAGTCCATGCCCCCGCCGTAGGGCTCGGGCAGGTGCATGTTCAGGTAGCCGTTCTCGGCGAGCAGCTTGAAGTTGCGCCAGGGGAACTCGTGGCGGGCGTTGTACTCAGCGGACCGGGGGGCGATCTCCTTGTCGCAGAGCTTGCGGATGGCGTCACGGATCAGCTTCTGGTCATCGGTCGGTAAAAAGTTCATATCGTGCCTCCGTTGTCGCAACCAAACAGTCGGTTGGTCATGGATACGGGGCAGCGCCCCCGCGTGTGCTTTTACCGGCCCAGGTGCTTCCTGAGGACTTCATCCACCGCCGAGTAGGGGTCAGTGCTGCGATCGGCCACGGCATTTGTCAGCCGCTCCAGATCGCCCGCGCTGCCTGCCCGCTCCATCATGATGCGGACCACCCGTGCAGTGATCAGCTCCCTGAGCTTGGCCGCGGCATCCCGGTGCTTTAGCTGTTCCCAGCGCCCTGTCTCCCGCAGGAACTGGAGGTGCTCGTTCATGCGCTCGACCAGGGCCTCCACGCCCTGGTCATCCTTGGCCACCGTCTTGGTGACCGGCGGCCGCCACGAAATGTCGCCGGGGTTGGCAGTGCCGTGCCGCTCGGCAGCGTGGGCGGACGCACTGCGCGGGCTGTCGGCGGTACCTGCCGCCTCTTCCGCGCTGTGGTGCCCGGCCCGATCGAGCCGCTGCATGGCAGCTGCACCGGGCTGGGGGCCGCCGGCGCCCGCTCCCGCTCCCGCATCGGCCGGCCACCGGTTGATGCCGCCCTCGCCCATGTGACCCAGGTCAAGCATCATCTCAATCTCCATGACGGTACGGTCTGCGCCGTCCCGGTCCGCCTTGTTGACGCCGAACACGTCGCCAATCTCCAGAATGCCGGCCTTGATCGCCTGAACGTCGTCGCCCATGCCGGGGATTAGCACCACGCACGTCGTGTGGGCGAGTCCCATGATCTCGACTTCGGACTGGCCGGCGCCCACCGTTTCAACGATGATCACGTCAAAGCCGAAGGCGTCCAGCAGGCTGACCACGTCGCCGGTGGCGATGGAGATGCCGCCCAGGTGGCCCCGGGAGGCCAGGGAGCGCATGAAGACGCCCGGGTCGGCCAGGGTGCGCTGCATACGGATGCGGTCACCCAGGATCGCCCCGCCGGAAAACGGGCTTGTGGGGTCGACGGCAACGATGCCGACCGACTTGCCCAGTTTGCGGAACCGGGCGGCCACCCGGTCCACCAGGGTCGACTTGCCCGCCCCGGGCGGGCCGGTGATGCCGATCACGTGCGCCCGCCCCGTGTCTGGGAAGGTGGCGCGTACGAGCTCTGCGGCCTCGGGCGTCCCGTTCTCCACCCAGGTGATCGCTCGGGCGAGGGCGCGGCGGTCGCCGTTTTTGAACCGTTCGAGTAAGGTGGTTATGTCCAACTGGGTGTCACCTCTTGCGTTGGGAGAAGCATTATATTGACGCGGATTTGCGGAGTACGCGGATTTCGGGAAAGGGACATTTTATGGCCACGGATTTCACAGGTTTCACAGATTTTACATCCAAACACAGATTACCGGGCGATCCTGTTTCTATATTTTTATTGTGATAATCTGCGTATCTTAAAATCCGCGCCGTCCGTAAATCCGCATCCAGATAAAAACTAAACCCGTTTTACATTCTCGCGAGTAAACCGAATGATCTCATCCAGGTCGGCGCCCGGGCCAAAGACCTCAGCCACGCCCGCGGCCTTCAGCGTTGGGATGTCCTCCTCCGGGATCACCCCGCCGGCGAGGACGAGGAGGTCGTCCACCCCCTGTGCCTTCAGGATCTCGACCAGCTGGGGGACGAGTGTGGCGTGGGCGCCCGCCAGGGAGGAGACGGCCAGCACATCCACATCTTCCTGGATGGCCGCCTCCGCCACCTGCTCGGGGCGCTGGTAGATACCGGTGTAGATCACTTCAAATCCGGCGTCCCGGTAGGCCCGCGCAACCACCTTGGCGCCCCTGTCGTGGGCGTCAAGGCCAAGCTTCGCCACCAGGACTCGCAGCTTGCGTTCCATGTTGTGTATCCCCCTCGATGATTGCCGGACGAAGTCCGAACGCAGGCAGCGGGTACCTAGAATACGGACTCCTCGCGGTACTCACCCCAGAGCTCGCGCCAGACCCCGCAGATCTCGCCCTCGGTGCAGTAGGCCTTGACGCAGGCCAGAATATACGGCGTCAGGTTCTCGCTGGTCTGGGTTGCCCGGTGCAGTTCGGCCAGGGCATCCGCAGCCTGCTTGTGGTCGCGGGTCGCCCGCACCTGCCTGGTGCGCTCGATCTGGCGGCGCTGCACCTCCGCGTTGATCTTCAGGATGTCGCCCTTGGGCTTCTCCTTGGCATCCGTGAAGGCGTTCACACCGACGACCCGGTAGTCGCTGTTCATGACCCGGCGCTGGAAGCGGTAGGCCGAATCAGCGATCTCCCGCTGGAAGAAATTCTTCTCGATCGCCTTGACGACGCCGCCCTGCGCCTCGATCTTCGCGAAGTAGGCGAGCGCCTCCTCCTCCAGCTTGTTGGTCAGGTGCTCCACGTAGTAGGAACCCGCCAGCGGGTCGGCCACATTGGCGACCCCCGACTCCTCAGCGATAATCTGCTGCGTGCGGAGGGCGATCTTCACCGCTTCCTCGGTGGGCAGGGCCAGCGCTTCATCGTACGAGTTCGTGTGCAGCGACTGGGTGCCACCGAGCACGGCGGCCAGCGCCTGGAGCGCCACCCGGACGATGTTGTTCTCGGGCTGCTGCGCCGTGAGGCTGACGCCCGCGGTCTGCGCGTGCGTCCGCAGCATCCAGGAACGGGGATTCTTCGCGCCGTACTTCTCCCGCATGAGCCGCGCCCAGATCCGCCGGGCCGCCCGGAACTTGGCGATCTCCTCGAAGAAATCGTTGTGCACATCAAAGAAGAAGGAGAGCCGGGGGGCGAAGTCGTCCACGTCCAGTCCGGCACGGACAGCCGCCTCAACATAGCACGTGCCGTCGGCCAGGGTAAAGGCCAGCTCCTGCGCCGCCGTCGCACCCGCCTCGCGGATGTGGTAGCCCGAGAT
>JAQBPS010000666.1 GCA_028287415.1 Bacillota bacterium
AACCAGATTCAGTCGCAGCAGGCGGATTTCTGGACCGGCGGCGACGTCACGATCGAGATGAACCAGACCGAGTTCAGCGGCATGCTCTCCTCCGCCCTGCTCTCCGGGCAAAGGGAGCGGGACCCGATCCGCAAGGTGCGGGCCGGCCTGGCGGACGGCGAGATCCGTGTGGAGACGGTGCTCAAGTTCCCGTACGCCCCCATCCCGCAGCGGTACCAGGGACCGGTAGGGCTGAAGGTCCAGCTGATCCCGGTTGTCGCGGACAATGGGATGGTCCGCTTCCAGATCACCCGTGCCGCCCTGGGGCGGATTCCCGTGCCGGCGAAGCTGATCCAGTGGGCGGGGAAGCTGTTCCCCATAAGCGCCCCGGGCTTCAACCCTGAGGGGCCGTCCGTGATGCTGCCGGCCGGCGACATGATCGCCCGCCAACTGGGGCGGAGTGTCACGATCAAGCAGTTCGCTTCGGACCAGGGGAAGTTGAAGCTTGTGGTTGCTATGACGTCACATGATAAGCTAAAGCAGTGACAATCGGCGGCGCCCGGCCATCCATGGCCGGGCGCCTTTGTGTAAGGGCGGGAGTTTTTCTTTTTTTATCGCGGATTTCAAGGATTAACCAGATTTTGCATGGATTTTCGTTTGGGGATGCTGTTGAGGTCGGGACTCAGGTGTTAAAAATATATATTTAAACACCCCAGTCCCGACCTTTAGATGCGTACCAAAACAAGAATCCATGCAAAATTCGTGTATCCACTCAGCGCAATCCGCGATAAAAATTGTCTTCTCTCAACTCGCGTGGTCACCCGCCTGGACGTTCAAGGTCACGCCGCAGCTGCAACAAGGCCTGGTCCTTGGCCTTACACTCCAGCATGACATCGAGATCGATATCGGCAATGCGTTCCAGGAACAGACGAAAGTCGCCGGGGTCGATGAACGCCGCGTGATCACGGGGGCGCTGCTCATTCTTCGGTGAGGAGAAGTGCACCTTCGGCCGGACGGCGCCCCAAGCGGGCAGGATTTGCTCCAGCCATGGCAGCCAGTCATCCGCCCGGAGTACCCGGTGGTGATGGATGTCGAGGACCATGGGACGTCCGACCGCCTGGGCGACGGCAAAGGCCTCGGCGGTGTCCCAGGTGGTGTCGTCGTTCTCCACCCAGATTCGGCCGGCCACGCCGGGCGGCAATTCCCGGAAGTGCTCGGCAAAGCGCTGCGCGGCGGCCTCCTTGTCGCCGTACGCCCCGCCGACGTGCAGCACCAGACCGGAGTCGGGCCCGGCTTTCAGCAGCTCCAGCATACGCGCCTGATGGGCAAGCACCACCATCGACTGCTCCACGATCGGCCGTTCGCGGGCGTTGAGCACGGTGTACTGCCCGGGGTGGAAGGTTAGCCTGGCACCGGCCTCGGCGGCGACCGCAGCGACCTCAGCAAACGCTTCTGCAAGGTCAAACTGCCAGTCCCACTCAGCGGCGACGGGGTGGGTTACCAGGGGAATCAGGTCAGAGGTGAGCCGGTAGAGCTGAATGTCGTGGGCGGCGTTCCAGCGCAGGATTGCCGAGACGGTTTTCAGGTTGCTGCGGGCCACCTGGTACAGGTGCGCCCGGCGCTCATGGGGGCTCATCGGTTCGAGGCGTTTGACAGTCAGATTGCGGAACCGGGGTCCGCCCTTCTCACCTTGCAGGGTCAAGTTAATGCACGCATAGCCTAGCCGAACACCCAACTGCGACGCCTCCTGTCGCGGTTAGGGTTCCCCGTAGGGTTGAGCTTCTGTCACATGTTCGGTAGGCTGGTATTGATAAGGAGGGAGTATATTGCCGAGGCGTAACATCAGCGGAAATGGCCCCTGGGAGCCGATTGTCGGGTACTCCAGGGCCGTTCGGGTCGGAAACGTGGTCCACGTCGCAGGTACGACCGCCACCGGCGATGATGGGCAGGTGGTCGGGGTTGGTGACCCGTACGCGCAGGCGCTGCAAGCGCTGAAGAACATTGAGGGCGCCCTGCATCAGGCGGGCGCCTCCCTCGAGCATGTGGTTCGGACACGCATCTTCGTGACGAACATCGACCAGTGGGAAGCGATCGGGCGGGCCCACGGCGAGTTCTTTCAAACGATCAGGCCGGTTGCAACGATGGTCGAAGTAAGCCGGTTGATCGACCCGGACATGCTGGTCGAAATTGAGGCGGAGGCGATATTGCCTCCTGATTAGTCAAGCACTCCCCGGCGCATCCCCTCTGCGACGGCCTGCGCCTGGCTCGTGCAGCCCAGCTTCGCAAAGATCACGTTCATGTGCCGCCGCACGGTGCGCTCGCTCAGGAAGAGCCTGGCGCCCACCTCCGGGTATGCGGCACCTGCGGAAAGCAGCTTGAGAATCGCAATCTCGTGCCCGCTCAGGTCGTCCCCCGCCCCGCCGCTGCGGGCGAGCCTGCCCGCCAGCGAGGGGTGCAGCACCACGCTCCCCGCCGCTGCCGCCCGCACTGCGCCGGCGATCTCCTGGAAGGAGGCGGACTTGGGAATATA
>JAQBPS010000670.1 GCA_028287415.1 Bacillota bacterium
GCTTTATCTATTCCTTCTTCTTACCGCCGAGGCGGGCCACAATGATGCTGAACTCATAGAGACCGTACAGCGGGATGAAGAAGACTGTGAGACTGATCACATCCGGCGGCGACAGAATGGCCGCCACCACCATAATGCCCAGGAAAGCATACTTGCGGATACGGGCCAGGAAGTCGGCTGTGACCAGGCCGATGCGAGCCAGAATCAGGACAACCAGCGGCAGTTCAAAGGCGATACCCAGCGGGTTGCAGATGCCAAGAATAAAGGAGATGTAAGCGTTCGGTGTAATGTGGTTGGCGATGCCGGCGCTGCTCGACAGCGTCAGGAAGAAGTTTTTCGTCAGTGGCACCACAATATACCAGCCAAAGGCCCATCCCGCGAGGAACATGCCGGTGGCGAAGGGCAGGCCCATGTAGAGCAGCCGCTTCTCACTCTCCCTCAGAGCCGGGAGCACAAAAGCGACGAGTTGATAGATAAGGACCGGAGATGCGATCACGATGGCCGCGATGACGGCCAGGTGAAATTCGCTCATGAAGGCGTCCGCCATCGCGTTCTGAACGATGATCAGCGGTGCCTTCGGGTCGCTCGTGGCTGTGCTCAGAAAGTAGATAAAGATGCGGTGCGAGTAGAACATGCAGCCAGTGATCGTTACCAGAAGTGCGACCACCGAGTAGATAATGCGGCGGCGCAGTTCTGTCAGGTGTTCCAGAACCGATTGCTGCTTTTCAAGCATGGCCGTAGACTCCCTATACGTTTTCAATTTTATACGGCCCTCTGCGGGCTATGAAAAGTGTAGCGCAGCGCCCCCGGCACGTCAACCCGCTACAGCCCCTACGCGACCCGCGCCCCGCTTCCTCATTGTGGCGGTGCGCTATGACCGCCGCCAATCGTGGCAGGCGGTCATAGCGCACCGCTGGCTCAGACCCCTAATAGCTGAGGTCGCTCCTTAACAGCTTGATCACCAGATCGGCCGTAGCATGCAGATCGCGCATGCTGACCATCTCGCCGGCGGTGCCCCGGTACCGCGCCGGGATATCCAGCACCGCCGTAGCCACACCCTGCCCGGCGACGCTGACCACCTGGGCGTCCGTGTGACCGCCCGGACCGGCGACGATCTCCGTCTGGAGCAGCACCTGGTGCTCGTTCGCCACGTGCCGCACCAGCTCGCTCAGGCCATGATGCGCTATATAATTGCCGTCCTTCAGCTTGAGGGCAGGCCCCTGGCCGAGCTTCACGTCCACCCTCGGCCGCCCGGGCACATCGCCCGCCGCAGCCACATCCACGACAAAGGCCATATCGGGTGCGGCCCCAAAGGCGGCCGTGCCGGCCCCACGGGGTCCGACCTCCCCCTGGCTGGTGAATGCGAAGATCACCTCATGGTCCGTCTCCGTCAGGTGTTCGGCGAGCTCAACCAGCACCGCACAGCCCGCCCGGTTGTCGAGACCGGGACCGACGATCGCCTCGCCCATCTGCTGAAGCTCGCCCACGAGGGTGCACATATCCCCCAGCCGGACGTGCGCGAGCGCGTCCTCACGGCTGCTGCTACCGATGTCGCACCACAGCTTCTTGATGTCAATCTCTTTGGGATCGCCCACCTGCTCATGCTGAAGCACACCGACGGCGCCGCTGCCCCAGACCACTCGCTGGCCGATGGCATTGTGCGCCTTGAAGTCACCCACAGCCCCCAGGTGGATCAGCCCCTTGTCGCTGACGTTCAGGGCGATCGCGCCGACGGTGTCCATGTGGGCGGCCAGCATCACCCGCCGGGCGCCGGGCCGGCCCCGCCTGACGGCGATCAGGTTGCCGAACGGGTCCGTCCTGACCTCGTCCACATGCGGCTTGATCATTTCCTGCAGAGCCTCAGCCACTTTGTGCTCCCGACCGGGCGGCCCCCATACGGCGGCCAGGCGGTGCAGACGATCCAGCAGCGAGTTCGTCATGGACGGAAGTCCCCTTTCTCAACGCTCTGTAGGAAGTGGTGAACGAGCGTAATGGCCCCGTTCAGATCATCCAGGTTCAGCAGAGCAGCATTCGTGTGGATGTACCGGCACGGGACGCTCACCGTGCACGCCGGAATGCCGTTGCGCTGGAGTGCGATGCCGCCGGCATCCGTGCCACCCGCGGTCAGCCTGCGATGCTGGTGGCGGAGCTCACGCGTTTTGGCCAGCCGCACCAACTCCTCAAAGAGACGCAGGCTCGGAATGCCCGAAGCATCGATCAGTGAGATCGCCGGCCCCTCGCCCATGTTCGTGATGGTGTCAAAGGGATCAACGCCGGCGGCATTGGCAGAGCCGGTGCCCTCCAGGGCGACGGCGATGTCGGGGTCCAGGTTGTACGCCGCCACCCGGGCGCCCCGCAGGCCGATCTCCTCCTGGGTGCTGAAGACGCCGTACAGGGTGATGCCGGGGTAGCTGTACTGCTGGAGAATGGCGGCGAGCACGGCGCAGCCGGCCCGGTCATCGAACGCCTTGCCCTTGACCACCCGATCACTGAAGTGCTCAAACTCGGTGGCGAAGTAGACCGGGTCGCCCAATTCGATGCCGAGCGCCGCCACCTCCTGCCGGTTGCGGCAGCCAAGGTCGACGTACATCTCCGCGAACGGAATGCTCCGGGTCCGCTCCTCCGGGCTGCACAGGTGCCACGCTTTGGCGCCCAGCACGCCCGGTATCCGCCGGTTCGTCAGCCAGACCTCGCGCCCCGGCAGCACCCGGTCATCCAGGCCGCCGACTTTCTTCAGCTTGATATAGCCCTCGTCGGTCACCGCGCCCACGCAGAAGCCGACCTCGTCCATGTGGGCGTCCAGCATCACCTTGACCGGGCCGTCGCCCTTGCGGACTACCAGGTTACCGAGGGCATCTGACCACATCTCGTCGGCATATGGCGCCATCTCCTGCTTGATGAGCGCCCGCACCTCATCCTCCTGGCCGGAGACGCCGCAGGCGTTGCTCAACCGTTCTAATAGCATGTAAGCTCCTCCACGAAGGCGGCGTCCACACGGGCCACCATATTCGCCAGCAGCCGCCCCGCCGCCTTGATGTCAGCGAGGTCGACCGTCTCCACGGGCGTGTGCATGTACCGCAGCGGAATGGAGATGATGCCGGTCGCGACCCCGCCCCGCACCACCTGCATCCCCCAGGCGTCCGTGCCCGAATGGCCGGGCAGTACCTCCAGGGCATAGTTGATGCCGAGGTCCTTTGCGACGTCACGGAGCAGGCGGGTCACCTTCGGCGTGGCGTTGGGGCCGACGGCGATCGTCGGGCCCTCGCCCAGGGGGAACGAATCCTCCTCGCTGCCGGGGTGCTTCGCGAAGGTAACGTCAACGGCAATGCCGATATCCGGCTTGATGGCGAAGGTACTGGTGACGGCGCCGGGCAGTCCGCCGAACTCCTCGCCCACGGTGCCGACCGCGTAAAAATCGGCCGTGTGGCGTGTTTGCGCCAGCTCCTCAAGTGCGACCTGCAGGGTGGCAACGCCAGCGCGGTTGTCCAGGTAGCGGCTGGAGACGCGGCCGTTCTGGAGCTGGCGGAAGCGGAACCGGGGCAGCACGGGAGCGCCGAGCGGGACCAGTTCCCGCACCTCGGCCTCGCTCAGGCCGGTGTCTATGTATAACTGATCGACCGGCAGCAGGCGGGTCCGCTCTTCCGGGCTGGTCATGTGGGGCGGCTTGGAGCCGACCAGGCCGGGGATCGGCCGGGCGCCCTGAACCGCCACCTCCTGGGCCATCAGCAGGCGCCGGTCCACCCCGCCGACGGTGGTGAAGCGCAGAAAGCCGCCGGGTTCAATGGCGGTGACCATGCCGCCGATCGAGTCGATATGGGCGGCGGCCATGACCCGGGGCGGACCGGGGTGGCGCTGGCCGGGGCGCCCGGGCGATGTCTCCGGGCCGGGGTTTGGCAGAGTCGCCAGGGCAGTTGTCGACCCGCCGCCCCGCTTGAGCCCGATGTAGCTTCCCAACCTGTCCAGCCGCGCCTCATCCACCAGCGGCGCCCACCCGGACAGGAGCAGATCGGCTACCGGGCGTTCACGCCCCGTGATACTGCTGGCCCTGACCAGATCTGCCAGCTGTGCAGCGATCTCCAACTGATCCGCTCCTCTCTGATCCCTGTTGATCCCAAACGCACGCCAACCCTGATTTATTCGGCTCTGTGCCAGGGCACTCCTTGTTCATTACAGTGTTTCCACAGGACAAGCTTCGCCGCGGGCGAAAAAAGCGTTGTTCGATTCCTGTTCGTGTGGTAAAATCTGGAATAGAACGGAAGCGAACAGGAGGCGTGTTGCATGGAGAGCATCTACACCCGTCTGCGCAGTTGGCGCGGGGCGCGGGCCCGGGAGCTGAACGTTCCCTCGTTTTTTATCCTCAGCAATGCTTATCTGGCCGGGGTGGCGGCGGCAAGGCCCACCAGCATGGCGGAACTGGCTGCATGCCCTGGCCTGGGCCCCAAAAAGCTCGCCCAGTTCGGCCCGGAACTGCTCACGGTGTTGCTCCAGTGCCTGGCCGAGGGGCTCGAGCCCGGGGTACTGCTGCCCTCGCCGCAACCGGAGGAACCGGCAGCCCTGTCGGAAGAAGCGTTGGTGGAAATTGCGTCAGCCCTGCGGCAGGAGACTGCCAAGCTGCTCGCCCGCCGCTTCAAGGGCCGGTTTACGGCCGCCCAGTTAGAGGAGGCGCTGCGCCGCCTCGCGGTTTCGGCCTGAGCGCACGCGAAAATCCCGCCGGCGTTTGTGCCGGCGGGGATCGGTCGTCCTATCACGCCCGGATCAAGCAGTTGTCGGCACCGATCGGCTGCGGGCCAGGGCGATCAGGCTCTCGCCGTCGGGCACTTCCGCAGGGTACGTCGCCACGCCTATGCT
>JAQBPS010000678.1 GCA_028287415.1 Bacillota bacterium
AGGTGCAGGTGCCGGCCACCCAGTACTACATCCGGGCGGTGGACTATGGCAACAGCCCCGTCAGCACGGCGGTCACCAACGTGACGGTCAGCCCTGGCCTGCAACCCGGCTATACGACCGACATGGAGACGGAACCCGCCGGCTGGACCCACGCCGGCAACAACGACCCGTGGCAGTGGGGCGCCCCCACGAGCGGGCCCCAGGCCGCCCACTCCGGTAGCAACCTATATGCGACCAACCTGGCGGGAGATTACGCGAACGCCACCAACGCCTACCTGGCCACCCCGCCCATTGACCTGACCGGGGCCACGACGACTGCCTTGCAGTACTGGCAGTGGTACGACTTCGAGTCGAACTATGACTTCGGCGACGTCTGGGTGGTCGACGCGGCCGGCGTCCAGACCCGCCTGCTGCACCAGACCGGCGCCAGCGGTGGCTGGCAGCAGCGGACCGTCGATCTCACCCCGTATGCCGGGCAGATCGTCACCGTGCTGTTCAACATGACCAGCGACGGTTCGGCGACACGCCCCGGCTGGTACATTGACGATGTCGCACTGGTCACCCCCGACACAACAGCACCGGCGGCGCCGGCCAACCTGACCGGGAACGCCGACTCGGTCGGCTCGGTCCACCTGACCTGGAATAGCTCGCCGGAACCGGACCTGGCCTCCTACCGGGTCTACCGATCGGCCGCCAGCGGCTCGGGGTATGCCCTCCTGGGCACTGTGACCACCGCAGGCTTCACCGATGAAAGTGCGCCGTCCGGAGTCCCCTCGTACTATGTTGTGACCGCAGTCGACCTGTGGGGCAACGAGAGCGGCCACTCGAACGAGTTCGCCGTGACACCCGTGGGGCCGACGATCCTGTTCTTCGACAACATGGAGAGCGGCGACAACGGCTGGACCCATGGCGGCACCGCAGATCAGTGGCAGCATGGGGCGCCGACCAGCGGTCCGCTGGCGGCCTACTCCGGCAGTCAGGTCTGGGCGACCAACCTGGCCGGCGACTACAGCAACAGTGCCGACGCCTGGCTCATGAGCCCGCCCATCGCCCTGACCGGCGTATCTGGCGCCAGCCTCAAGTTCGCCCACTGGTACAGCTTCGAGACGAACTGGGATTTCGGCTACGTCGAGGTCAGCGCCGATGGCGGCACCACCTGGACCCTGCTGGGTACCCGCTTCACCGGTGCGAACAGCGCTTACACCCAGCCGACTTACGACCTGACCCCGTACGTGGGCCAGACCGTGCAGATCCGCTTCCGCATGACCAGCGACAGCAGCGTTGTGCGGCCCGGCTGGTACATCGATGATGTGAAGGTCACCGGCACAGCGACGACCGCCCTTGACACCGCCTGGACTCCGACCAAGGAACCGGCCAAGGCGGCGGATGACACGCCCCTGTATCAGGCATCCCAGTTCAAGCCGGGCGACTTCAAGCAGGATCTGCCCGCCGGGACTGGCGGCAGCATCCAGTCGCTGCCGGTAGACGCGACCATCACGATCCTGGAGACGGGCCGGTCCGTCCGGACCAACCCGGCGAACGGCGCCTACACGATCAATCACGCGGCGGGCAGCTACACCGCCAGGGCCGAGTCCTACGGCTACTTCCCCGTGGATGCCGCCGTGGCAATCCCCGTGGACGGGAGCGTCGTTCAGAACTTCCACATCGAGCCGATCCCGACCGGGACGGTGCAGGGTGTGGTGACGAACGCCCGCACCGGGGCGCCGATCGCGGGTGCTACCGTTACGCAGGCGGAAGACGGCCATGTGGCGGCCGTCACCACGGCAGCGGACGGTAGCTACAGCCTCACCCTGCTCCAGGGTACCTACACGCTCACGGTCTCAGCGCCCGACTTCAAGCAGTTCACCGCACAGGTCTCTGTGCCCGGCAACGGGACTGCCACGCAGGATGCCGCTCTGGAGCCGTTCATCGGGCTGCCGGGTGAACTGGCTTACGACGACGGCTCGGCCGAGAATGCCCGGGCATTCAACGCAGCCGGCAACAGCTGGGCTGTCCGCATGACGCCGGACGCCGCGAAGGGGTCAGCGGTACTTCAGTCCGCCTCCTTCTACTTCTGGGACAACAGCTGGCCGTCCCCGGGCGGCACCGCCTTCTCGGTCGCTGTCTATGACAACAGCGGACCGAATGGCGACCCGGGCCGCATGGTGGGCGGGCCGATTGCCGCCACCGCCAACCGGGGCAGCTGGACTGCGGTCGATCTGTCTTCCCTCGCCCTGAGCTTTGACCGGGATTTCTACGTCGTCTACACCCAGACGGGGGCCTATCCCAACACCCCTGGCCTCGGCACCGACGAGAACGGCCCGAACGCCGGGCGCTCATGGCAGCAGGTGAGCGGCTCCTGGAGCCCGAGCCCGACTGCCGAGGGCAACTACCTGATCCGGGCCGGCGTCAAGTATGAGCTGCTGGCGCCAACAATCACCTCGCCGGCTGATGGCTCCGCCACCGCTGTAGCGGCTATCCAGGTGGCGGGCACGGCAGGGAACGGCAGCACGGTCAACATCTACCTTGATGATGTGCTGGCCGGTTCCGCTGCCGCTGCCGACGGTCGGTTCAGCATTCCGGTCACACTCCATGACGGCACCAACCGGCTGACCGCCACAGGCAGCGTCGCCGGCGGCGCCGGCGGCGAGACCCGCCCGTCGGCGCCAGTCAACGTGATCCTCGACCAGGTCGCCCCGGTGCTCACCGTGACCGCCCCCGCTGCGGATGCGGTCGGCAATCGGGATGCGATCACCGTGACCGGCACCGTGACCGATGATCATCTGGCCGGGGTAACGGTCAACGGCCAGGCCGCCACGGTAACCGGCAGCGCCTTCAGCTACCGGCTGCTGGTGAATGAAGGTGCGAACCTGGTCTCGGTTGTGGCAGTCGACACTGCCGGCAACAGCACCACCGTGGAGCGCCACGTCACCGTCGATACGGTGCTGCCGGCGATATCCGCCGTGCTGCCTGCCGCCGATGTCACCCTGGCCCAAGGAGGGACCGTGACGATCAGCTTCGACTCCGAACCGGGCCTGCAGGCCGGGTACCAGATCGTGCTGACCGGCAACGGCGCCCGCTCGGATACGCCCAACATGCAGGAGACTCAGCCCGGCCACTATGAGGCCACTTACACGGCCCCGGCCGGGACCAGCTTCACCGGCGCCACGATCCAGGTGTGGGGCCGCGATAGTGCCGGGAACGTGGGCCAGGCAAACGCAGCGGGACATCTCACTGTGCAGGGCGCCCCTCCGCCTGCGCCGAACCAGCCACCGGTCGCCCGGATCGTGCTGCCGACGGCGCCCAGGGTGAAGCAGGCCGCCCGCTTTGACGGCAGCACATCCTCTGATCCCGACGGGACCATCGTAAAGTATGTGTGGAACTTCGGTGATGGCGCTACGGCGACAGGGGCCGTGGTCACTCACACCTACAGCAGGAAGGGTACGTTCACCGTGACCCTCACCGTCACTGACGACAAGGGAGCCACCACGACGAAGACCGCACAGCTTGTGGTCAAGTAGTTAGCGGCTCATAGCGTGCGGGCCCCGGGGAGCGCGCTGCGGCGCCCCCCGGGGCCCTTCTTTCATACCCCCACGCCATCTGCGGTTTTTGTCGAACGAAATGAGGCTCCGCCGGACTCTCATCTCATAGGAACCGGGCGAAATTGATCTAATTGATACCTGAAGGAATCCAAAGGAGGGGACCGGGGTGCCCACGCTGTTTCTTTACAGCTTCTTTGTGGGCTTTAGCTTGACGCTGATCGCGGCGCTGCTCGGGTTTATGCACATCGGCGGGGATATGCACGGCCATGCCGAGCTGGGGCATGGTCACGGCGGCGTGGGCAACGGTCACGGCGGAGCGGGCCACGCTGATACCCCGGGCGCCCACGGCCATGGGAACGGCAGCCACGCCGATGCCGGCAAGGCCGGCGGCGTCTCCCCGCTCAACTTCCAGACCCTCATGGCCTTCCTGATGGGCTTCGGCGGGGTCGGCTATTTGGTTACCCTGCTCGGACCGCCCGGCCTGCTCCTCGCGCTGCCGCTGGCGGCGGGCGCCGGCCTCGGCAGCGCCTGGCTGATCTTCAAGTGGCTGGGCTTCCTGGTGCGTGGCGAGAGTCCCCTCGGCCCGACGTCCTACGAGGGGCTGGTCGGTCGGCTCACCGCCGGTATCCGGGAGGGCGGCACCGGCGAGATCGTCTACACGCACCACGGCACCCGTACGGCGCTGACAGCGCGGAGCGAGAGCGGCCTTGCGATTCCCAGGGGCGAAGATGTGGTGGTATTGCGCTATGCGAAGGGCATCGCCTACGTGGAGCCCATCCGGCCTCACACGCAGGAAACAGTCGAGTAACGGGGTCCCGATAAAATGGAGGAGGTTCCACCGATGCTGAGTTGGCAGATTATCACCGGGCTCACTGTAATCGGATTCCTGGTGCTCGTGAGTATCGCTGCGACAGTCTACCGCAAGGTGCCGCCGAACATGGCACTGATTGTGTACGGCTGGGGCGGCCCGAAGGTGACAAAGGGCGGCGGCCTCATGGTGTGGCCCCTGATCCAGTCATTCCGGGAGTTATCCCTCGAACTGATGTCCTTTGACGTCGTGCCCCAGCAGGACTTCTACACCGTGCAGGGCGTCTCCGTCAGCGTGGAGGCGGTCGCACAGATCAAGGTCAAGTCCGACACCGAGTCCATCCTGACCGCCTCCGAGCAGTTCCTCTCCAAGACGGTCCAGGAGCGGCACGAGGTGCTGCGCCTGGTGATGGAGGGCCACCTGCGCGGCATCATCGGCCAGCTGACGGTTGAGCAGATCGTCAAGGAGCCCGAGATGGTGGCCGACCGGATGCGCTCCAACGTTGCCGATGACATGGCGAAGATGGGCCTGGAGGTGATCTCCTTCACGGTCAAGGAGATCAAGGACAAAAACGACTACATCGTCAACATGGGCCGCCCGGATATCGCCCGGATCCAGATGGCGGCCGATATCGCCGCTGCCGAAACCAACCGCGATACGGACATCCGGCGGGCGCAGGCGATGCGGGAAGCGTCGGTCGCCAGGGCGCTGGCCGACCAGGAGACGAAGCTGGCCCAGACGAACAGCCTTGCCAGCCAGGCCGAGGCTGAGCGGGATCTGAATCTGAAGAAGGCCGTCTTTGATGCCGAGACCAAGAAGGCGCAGGCGCAGGCTGACAAGGCGTACGACATTCAGGCGAACGTCATGCAGCAGCAGGTCGTCGCTGAGCAGGTCAAGGTGCAGCAGGTCGAGCGCATGGAGCAAGTCAAGGTGCAGGAAGCCGAAATCCTGCGCGTTGAGAAGGAGCTTATCGCTACGGTCCTGAAGCAGGCCGAGGTCGAAAAGCAGCGCACGGAGACGAATGCCGAGGCACTGCGGATGAAGACTGAGATCGAGGCGGCGGGTCAGGCTGCTGCCGCCCGGGCCTCCGGCCAGGCGAGGGCGGACGTCGCGAAGCTCCAGGGTAACGCCGAGGCCGAAGTTGTGCGGGCCAAGGGCATGGCCGAGGCCGAGATCATCCTCGCCCGGGGCAAGGCCGAGGCCGAGGCGATGCAGACCAAGGCTGCCGCCTATAAGGAATACGGCCAGGCCGCCATTCTCGACAAGCTGCTGCCCGCCCTGCCCGAATTGATGCGGGCCGCTGCGGAGCCGCTGTCGAAGATCGACAGGGTGACGATCCTGTCGCAGGGCGCCGGCGCCGACATTGGCATCAACCGGTTCATGGGCGAGATCGCCAAGGTTGTGGCGCAGGCCCCGGCCATGGTCGAGACGCTCACCGGCCTCTCGGTGAAGGACCTGCTGATGAATATTCCTGGTCTCGAGCAGCAGGTGAAGCAGATTTCCGGCGGGCAAATCGCAGTGGATCAGCCCGTGATGGCCGGGGCGCAGCCCGCGGTGGAACAGCCGGCTGTAAAACCGCTGGCGGAAGCGACCGAAAGCCAGGGCTGATCAGTCTGTAGCAGCGCACAAAACAGGCCGTGGGTTTTACCCACGGCCTGTTTATTTATATCAACGCTCGCTGGCGATTAGTTGCTAGTAGCCGGGGCCGGGGTCTGGGTTGCCGGGGCCGGGGTGGCGCCGTCGTTGGTCTCGCCGCCCTCCTTTGTCTGGTCGGCGGTGAACTGCTGCATCCGCGTGTCGGCCTGGGCCTGGGTAAGCTTGCCGTCCTTGACCTGCTGGTCGAGGTTAGCCTTGAACTGCGCCGGGCTCAGATCGGCGCCCTTGTGGCCCCAATTGCCACGGCCGCCCTTGCCCTGGTTGCCGCCCATTTCGCCGCGCTGGAGCAGCTTGTCGGCCTCAGCCTGGGTCAGCTTGCCGCTGGTGACCGCCTGGTCGAGCACGGCCTTCTCGTCCGTCTTCAGCTTAGCCATAGCGGCTGTGCGCACGTCGGCCAGTTGCTTGAGCACGTCCGCCTGGGCCTGGGTGATCTTGCCGGAGGTGACCTGCGCCTGGATGCGGTCAGCCTCGGACTGACGGGTCTGAGCCGGGGCTTGGGTCTGGGCCGGCGCTTGGGTCGGGGCCGTCGTCGTGCTGCCCGTCGCTGCCATCGCGGCGCCTGCGCTCACTGCGCCCGCCACCATCACACCGCTCGCAATCGCGATCCACCTTGATTTCAGATTCATATTGGTTCTCCCTCCCGGTACTGGATTTGGGGCACAAACCAATCATGTACTTCTTTCCTGAAGTGGGGCTAAGGGGACCCTGAGCGCAGGCTAAATAAGCCGTGAACAAATTGTGACCGCTTTGCGACCAAATCGGGAGGCCAAAGCTGGGCACCGAATAGTCCCTGTAAATAATGAGGACCACAGAGAGCAAAGCCTTCCGTGGTCCTTTGATGATTGCGAGCGCATACCATCCGGCACGCCGTCTAGGAAGATTTGGCCAAGTCTTGGGGATGCGTGATCTGCCCACTGCTAAAATCCACGCGAACCCCTCCGTTTTTCCGGTTGCATCTTGAATGGTTAAGTACCAATAGGGGGTTTCATCGCATTGACAACCCATTTTACGGGCAGTGGCGTAACGGTGTAACGACGGGAAGCTGCATCAGTCGATCACGTCCTGTGGCTGCTTCAGGGCCATCAAGAGGTACAGGGATGCATAGGAGCGCCAACCGGCCCAGCGCTCGCCCAGGCGCCGGAGTTCCTGCTCACCGGGCCGGTCCTGCCGACCCAGGAGTCGCTGAACAGCGACTTGCAGCGCCAGGTCACCGGCGAAGCAGATGTCGGGCCTGCCGAGTCCGTACATCAGCGCCACCTCTGCCGTCCAGCGGCCGATCCCCGGGATCGTACAGAGCCTGGCGACAGCCTCTGCGTCATCAAGTCCGGCAAACTCGGTGTGTTCCAGGTAGCCGTCAGCCGCATGCTCCGCCACCGCCAGCAGATAGCGGGACTTCTGACGGGTGACGCCGAGCGCTTGCAGCCCATCCGGGCCGGCGGCCAGCAGCCGGGATGGCGAGGGGTAGGCAACAAAGTCTGCACCGTCAACGGTTACGCGGTCGCCCAGGTGGGCCATCAGTCGGCGCCGGATCGACTGGGCCGAGGCGACGCTGATCTGCTGGCCCAGGATTGCGCTGATCAAGGCCTCATAAAGGCTGGCGGCGCGAATCAGCCGCAGGCCTGCGAACCGAGCGACCAGCGGTTGGAGCAACGGGTCGGCGCTCAGCGCTGCGTAGCACGCGGTCAGGTCGTCGGACAGCCCCCACAGATGGTCTGTCAGGTCTGTCAGGTCTGTCAGGTCTGTCAGGTCTGTCAGGTCTGTCAGGTCTGTCAGGTCTGTCAGGTCGACCGCTGCCCCCGCCACGACGGTCGCCCGCAACTGACGATGCGCCCGGTCGAAGGTGAAATCGACCGCGACAGCCTGGTCGCCCGGGCGCACGACCGGGCGCACGACCCGGCGCACAGTCTCCGCACCGACAAAGTAGTACGGTGTACCGAATGAGGACCCCCGGACGCAAGCCAACACCCAATCGATCGCAAAGGGCTCCGGCAACACACGGTTCACCGCGCCGGCCCCCAGCTGGCCTGCTCATGGTTGAGCAGCTGCCGCTTCAAGTCCAGCCCGCCCGCGTAACCGGTCAACGTGTTGTCGCTGCCGACCACCCGGTGGCACGGCACGATCACTGCGACAGGGTTCGCCCCGATGGCCGCGCCGACAGCCCGCACGGCACTTGGCCGGCCGATCATGCGTGCGATCTCGGCGTAACTGCGCAGCTCACCGGCGGGAATGGTGGCGAGCGCTGCCCACACCGCCATCTGAAAAGGTGTGCCGCGCAAATCCACGGGGATGGAGAAGACTGGCAGCTTGCCGGCGAAGTAAGCGGTGAGTTCCGCCGCCACCGGCCCCAGTTCTCCCGCGTCCGGGACGCGTTGGGCCTTGGGCATCCAGCGGTCCGCCCATGCGTGGCAGAACGCCAGCGGCTCGGTGGGCGATGTGAGCCGGCAAAGGCCGGTCTCAGAGAGCACGGCGCCGTAGGTGCCGATCGGTGTATCAATCGTGCCCATGACGATGCGATCACTGTCCATAAGCGGATGCCTCCTGCTGTGTGCGTTGTCGATACGCTCCGGGCGAAGCATAGCACAAACTCTGAACCGCTGACTTCCGGAATCACGGCATCACCTTGCTCGCGAACACCCCGGCGCTGTGATCAGCACCGGGGTGTTTTGTGCGAGTGTCTAAGCGAGTGAGGCAAGTGCCTCGTCGACGATGGCGACCGCCCGGTCTGCATCATCACGGGTGATGACGTAGGGCGGGAGCACCCGGAAGACAGTGCCGGCGGTCACGTTCGCCAGCAGCCCCAGCTCGTGACACTTCGCCAGCAGCGGCGCCCCGGGCTGTGTCAGCTCCATGCCGATCATGAGGCCGGCGCCCCGGACCTCCTTGATCAGGGTCGGGTACTTCGCCTTGAGAGCGGCCAGCCGGGACTGGAGGTACTCGCCCATCACGGCGGCCTGCTCCACCAGGTTAGCGCTCAGCAGGGTCTTCATGGTGGCGACAGCCGCCGCACAGGCGACCGGGTTGCCGCCAAAGGTCGTGCCATGGTCGCCGGGCTGGAAGCCCGCAGCCGCCTCAGCCGTAGCGCAGACCGCCCCAATTGGCAGTCCGCCGCCCAGCCCCTTCGCCAGCGTCACGATATCCGGCCGGACGCCCACGCCCTGGTAGGCGAAGAAGCTGCCAGTGCGGCCCAGGCCGCACTGGATCTCGTCAAAAATCAGCAGCGCCCCGAACTGGTCGCAAAGCGCCCGGACCGCCGTGAGGTAGCTGGCCGGCAGCACCGTGATGCCGCCCTCGCCCTGCACCGGCTCCACGATTACCGCCGCCGTCTGCTCGTCCATAATCGCTTTGAGTGCCTCAATATCGCCCGCCTCAGCATGAAAGAAGCCCGCCGGCAGCGGCCGGAACCCTTCCTGGATCTCCGGCTTGGGCGTCGCACTGAGCGCCCCCAGCGTCCGCCCATGGAAGGCATGGCTCAGGGAGATGATTTTCGTCTTCTCCTTGTTCCCCTTGCGGAAGTGGTACTTCCGTGCCAGCTTGAACGCACCCTCATTCGCCTCAGCGCCGCTGTTGCAAAAGAAGACCTTGTCCAGCCCGCCATTCTCCACCAACAGCGCAGCCAACTCCGCCGCCGGCTCCGAGTAGTAGAGATTGGAGCAGTGAATCAGCTTCCCAGCCTGCTCCCTGATCGCCTCGACGACCGCCGGATGGCTATGCCCCAACAGATTGACGGCGATGCCGCCAAGGAAATCCAGATACTCTTTCCCATCCGCATCCCAGGCCTTAACCCCTTGCCCACGCACAAGCGCGATCGGATACCGCCCATAAGTGCTCATCACATAACTATCCGTCAAACCCATCAGCTCACTATTGCTCACGACACTACTCTCCTCCCATTCGCCAAAAAACGTGGAGGCCGTGGCGCTCAGTTGCCCGGAAGGCGCTAGGCCATCATGGCGTCTCCGCTGGGGGTCCGAGGAGCCTCAGAACGGGTAGTTAAAGATTCGCAGGCCAGCTCGCCCCTCGGGTAGCGCCAACCTATCGGTTAGCGCGTGGGTGAGCACCGCAGTGGCAGCACTACCCGAGACGCACCGCGGGCGAACGAGGACGCCACCCCTGCCGAGAATCATTACGGCGATAAGCCGCTCTGCCGCGACGAGCCCTGCAGCGGATGCCCCGATGCCATGACCCCAGCGCCCCGCCGGGACCCGGCCCCCCGCTTAACCCCCCGGGCGCCGCGGCCGGCGAGCGGCCCGACCAGCGCCGCCCCCGGCCCCCGCCCGCAACCGCGGCACCACCCACTGCACATACCCCGCCACCGCCAGCGCCGCCCCGACCAGGGCCGCCAGCGCCCCCAGCTGCGCCCGCCCATCCGCCCGGTGCGCCGGGTCCGGGATGAACACCAGCACGAACAGCGCTCCGTAGATCAGCAGCACCAGCCA
>JAQBPS010000724.1 GCA_028287415.1 Bacillota bacterium
CCGGGGAAAGAATCTGTCCATCCATTTCTTACCCTCCCTCCGGGGTCACCCCGTCCCTATACTGGGGGTAGTAGAACTCCAGAGGTGATAGTGCCTTCATCAATGCTGATCGATCCCGCATCCGCAACATTGGGTTGCTGGCTCACGTAGACGCAGGCAAGACGACGACAACCGAGCAGATGCTCTTTCATGCCGGACAGATTCGCCGAGCCGGGCGTGTTGATGACGGCACCGCCCGCACGGACTACCTGGACGTGGAGCGCACCCGCGGCATCTCTGTCCGTGCAGCCACGACGGCACTGCCCTGGAAGGAGCACTTGATCAACCTCGTGGACACCCCCGGGCACACCGACTTCGCCGCGGAAGTCGAGCGCGCATTGCGGGTGATCGACGGCGCTGTCCTGATCCTCTCAGCAGTCGAGGGTGTGCAGGCGCATACGGAAACGCTCTGGCACGCGCTCAGAGCGCGTGGCATTCCCACTCTCCTCTTTATCAACAAGCTGGATCGCAACGGGGCGGACCCGCACAAAGTGCTGGAGCAGGTGCGGACCGTGCTGACCAACCGGTGTGTCGTCGTGCAAACGGTGCCTGCGACCGAGCATGAACTGCATGAGGTGCTGCCGATCGATTCGGCAGACCTCCTCGAGCAACTGGCGGAATGGGACGAGGAATCGCTTGTCCGCTGGGTGGCGGGAGACTCGCAGGCGGTGGAGCGAGATCCCGTGATGGGTCGTGTCGGTTACGTTCGGCTGTACAGCGGCGAGCTATCCGTACGGGACACGGTCAGGGTTGCGGGGCGCCCGGAACCGGTGCGCATCGTGCAGATTCGCAAGCACCTGGCGGACCGCACCTTGGATATCAGCCGGATCGGTACCGGCGACCTTGCTGCGCTCTGCGGCCTGACGGGTGTGCGCGCCGGGGATGTGCTGGCCGATGAGGATCCGCACCTGGGTGTGGACTACCTGGCCGATGTGCGTGAACTGAACCTGACTGTCATGGGCACTGTGCAGGTGGAAGTGACTCAGGCCGTGTTGCAGAGCCGCTTTGGTCTGACTGCACACTTCGATCCGCCTACGGTGATGTACCGGGAGGCGCCCGTCGGGGTTGGCGAGTGGGAGAGTTCCTACTTCCTGGGCAACTCATATGCCATTCTGCGGTTCCGGATTGAGCCGGGGCCGCCAGGCAGCGGGCTCACCTACGTGAACGAGACCCGGCACGACAAGCTTCGGCCGCAGTTCGAGGCGGAAGCAGCCCGTGTCGGGCTGGAGACCATCCAGCATGGGATGTCGGGCTGGCCCGTGACGGACGCTGTGGTCACGCTCGTCTACGGCGAGCATGATGAGCATCTCCTCGTCAGCACCGTCGGTGATTACACCATCTGTGCGCCGATGGCGATCATGGGGGCGCTGGCGCAGGCGGGTACCCGCCTGTTGGAGCCGCTCTATGCTTTCCGTCTCTCGGTCCCCGAAGAGGCCGCAGGCCGTGTGCTGGGCGAACTGGCCGCGATGCGGGCGACCATGGAGATGCCGTCATCGGCACGAGGGCGTCTTCTGGTCGCGGGGATTGTGCCGGTGGCCACGTCGGTTGCGTTTGGCGCCCGCCTGGGTGGACTTGCCGGTGGGCGGGGGATCTGGACGACGGACCCAGCCGGTTACCAGCCTGCGCCGCCGGGTACTGCGGCCATCCGCCAGCGCAACGGGGTGAACCCGCTGGACACGCAGCGGTATTTGCTCCACGTTCGCAAGGCCATGCGGTAACCACGCCCGTCCTCTTCAGCTGCCACAGCAGGCATCACATGAAGATGTTTGCTTGGTGGCCTTATTTGTTCTGGACAGCACCAGGGTAGTTATGAGGCCCACCAGAACCCATCACCCAATCACCTGTCGTTTTGCTGCCGAGCGGCGCCCCCGTTTCCGCATCGAAGGTCTCTACAACCGTAGCATTCTTGTAGAACCCACCCCTGTTGCGAACCCCATTTGGATGGGCGGTTGTAACGTCCCAAACCATGCGGTCTAGGTCAACATCGGTCCATTGATCGCTCATTTGCTGATTGGCGAAGTGCTCCCGAAGAGTGAGTAACTCGGTGGAAACGAGCTTGTGGTCGGCACTGAAATTATAGCTGCTCAAGATCTCTTCCTGGGACTTGAGCAGGTTGGCAGCAATGCCCTTATTGGCCTTCAGGGTAGGAGCGGGGTTCAGGTTGTATGTCTGAGTCGTTCCGACTGGATGCTTAACGGGTGGAGCCTGCGGAATCGTCGCCGCCTTGGTGCTTGAGGTAACAGCGAGAGCTCCGAACAAAGCCACTCCAAGGACCATCGTAGTCAATTTGGTTGCCGTTTTCATGCTTGGTGCCTCCTTCGTTAGCGGAGCATTCCAGTCTCAATCCATTCAGAACCATCGCTAGCCAACATCAGCCACTGTTCTTTATTGATGAATCCGGCTGCGAGGCATACAAAGGGACGCCAATCCTGGCGAAAAACCTCGGGGGTGCCGGCCATGCCACCCCTGAGCGCAAATAGTACCGGCCATCGAGACTGCCACAGCAGGCACCACATGAAGATGTAGTATGTCGCCCTGTTGTCTTAGTTCTTCACAACAGGAGCATCGTCCCGGACGGGAGGCCCACCAGAACCCTTCACCCAGTCACCTGTCGTTCTGCTGCCGAGCGGCGCCCCAGTTTCCGCATCGTAGGTGTCTACGACCGTGGCATTCTTGTACAGACCCGCCCTGGTTTCAACGCCATTTGGATGGGCGGTTGTAACGTCCCAAACCATGCGGTCGGCAGCAACATCAGTCCACTGATCACTAATCCCCTGACTGGCGAAGTGCTCTTGAAGAGTGAGTAGCTTGGCGGAAACGAGCTTGTGGTCGACACTAAACTTGAACTTGCTCAAGATGTCTGCCTGTGTCTTGAGCAGGTTGACAGCAACGCCTTTGTTGGCCTTCAGGGCAGGTTCCGGATTCAAGTTGTAGGTCTGCGTCGTCCCGATGGGAGGCGTAATGGGTGGAACCTGCGGAATCGTCGCCGCCTTGGTGCTTGAGGTAACAGCTAGACCTCCGAACAAAGCCACCCCAAGCATCATCGTAGTCACTTTGGTTGCCATTTTCATGCTTGCTTCCTCTCATGCCATCACCCTTTGATACGGGTGAAGGTTCGCGATCGCCGCTGATAATCTCAACCCAGAGGTCACGCCGCCACCGGCAAAGATCACCATTGCAGAAAACCTGCCGCTTGTGGAGGCACCCGCCGGTTTCATCGACCAGGCCGCCGCCCGCGACAAGGCAGACAACGTGATGCAGAACCGTCAGTGGGGTGGACTCCTCGTC
>JAQBPS010000747.1 GCA_028287415.1 Bacillota bacterium
CACGAGGACGTGTTTTCGTGACGACCGCCACAGGTGGAAGCCATGAAACCCACGATCAGTAATGATCAAGCCCGTCCGGCGGTCGGGCAGAATCGCCGGTTCCTGTCGATCTGTGCAGGCCACAGCATCTCAATCCTCGGCGATGGCTTTCACGGCCTCGCCCTGGGCCTCTGCCTGATCGCCGCCGGCGGCGCAGTCGGGGGCGGGGCTGCTGCCGGCCGGGTGGCTTCGGGCGTGCTCCGGAAGGGGGCAGCGTGGAGCGCGAACAGAAGCCCCGTGAGGCCCATGACCTCACGGGGCTGACGAGGATTGCCACAGGCGGGGAAGGGTGTGGGAAGGGGGCGGCGCTCTGCCCCCTTCCCACTTCTTTGTAACCCCCGGCTCATCGGCTGCATTATTTAGTCAGCGGCGTCAGCAACGACTCCAGCTTGGTAATCTGCTCGGTCAGGAGCGGCTTGTCGAGGCTGGTTCCGCTCTTGGTCCCGCCAATGATGGTGTGGAGCGGATCCTCGATGTCCTGGTACTGCGTCTTGTCCTTCGCCTTTACGGCATCCTCAAACGTCATCCACGCTTCCTCGATCTTGCCGGCGTGTACCTTGGCCTGTGCGGCGTCGTTCTTGTCAACGTCGGCCTTCACATCAGCGAGCGCCTTCAGCATCGCCTTGGCCCCCTCGGGGACAGGAACGGTCTGCTGCTGGGGCTGGGCAGTCGCCGGAGGCTGCGCGGGTGCCTTGGTGGATGTGCAGGCGGTCAGCGACAGTGCTGTGACGAGGGCGGCAGCGATGAGAGCGGTCCTGGACTTGGTCATCGGTCGAACTCCTCCGTGTGTGAGCGTTAGCTGTTCTGCGCTTTCAGCACCCGTCCGGCAGCCCTGTCACGCCGCCGATTCCAGACGACGAGGACAACGGCGCCCAACAACAGGGCGAGCTGCGGCAGCGTGCTCTGCCAGTTGGGGTAGAGCGCCAGGAAGTCAATGTGCGGCAGGTAGGGTGTCACGGTGGCCGGCAGGACGCCCGCCAACTGAAGCCCATGGATCCCCATGCCGGTGAACTTGAAGCCGAGGTAGAAGACCAGCAAGCTCGAGACCAGGAAGAAGGGACGAAGGGGCACCTTCATACCAAGTTTGAGCATCAGCACGGCCAGCGCCGCCAGCACCACAAGGCCCAGTCCCAGGCCGAGCAGCAAGTCCTTCGTGGTAATCGAAGAAGCCATGCCAATGTAAAAGAGCACGGTTTCAGTGCCCTCACGGAAAGTCGCAAGGAATGAGAGCGTGGCCAGGGACATCAGGCTGCCGCTGGCCAGAGCAGCACTGCTCTTCTCGCGGATGTAGCGATTCCACTCGGAGACGCTGGACTTGCTGTGCAGCCAGTAACCCACCCAGATCAGCATGACCGCGGCGAAGACGCCCGTGTAACCCGTGATCAGGAAGTTGTTGTTGCCGAAGGCGCCCGTGCCGATCAGCAGCTTGACTGCCACGGCCAGGATGGCGCTGAGGGCCAGTCCGCCGCCCGCACCGCCCCAGATCCAGACACTCTTCTCGGGATGGCCCGCCCGCTTGAGGAAGCCCAGCAGGGCGACGACGATCAGCAGACCCTCAAGCCCTTCCCGCAGGAGCAACGTGGCGGCATCAAACATGCCGTAGCTAGTCTTGCTGGCGAGGGGGGCCAGATAACCGCGCATCCGGTCAACGGTGGCGAGGCCCTTCTCCAGGTTGGGCGGAGTCGCTGTAAAGTGGGCCTGGGCGTCCACCATGTCCCGCTCGGCATCGCCATACAGCTTGGCGGACTGGGTGAGCACGAGCCCCTCCACGTCCAGCCAGGACTGGCGGAACTGCGCCATGGCCTGGGCGGCACCGGGGGCATCGCCCGCCCTGGCCCGCTCCGCAGCCTTGTCAAGCAATGCGAGCACGTCGGCAATGTTGCCCTGGGCCGGCTTTTTCACTGAAGCGTTGGCGCCGTCAGCAGGGTAGCCGCCGTCGACAAACGTCTGGATCCCGGCACTCAGTCCATTGAAAGCGGCGGTCACCTTGGCCTGGTCGGGCGGGTTCTGAAGCAGGGCGAACTGCACATCCGCCATGTATTCCTCAACCTTGCGGTAAGCGGTGTTGGACTCTCCCTTGACGCCGTCCTCGACCGCCAGCCATTTCTGACGGTATTGCTCGTAGCCGACTTTGGCACCATCTATGTCGCCCTTCTGCGCATGTGCGAGGGCGCCGGCCACCAACTGATTGGCGGCGGTCATATCGCTACCGGGACTTGCCATGGCGACCGGTACAACGCTGACCATGACCACGACGACGGCAAGCAGCAGAAGGAGCCAGCGATTCTTCATCGGTCGAGCCTCCTCAAGGCAAACTGATCCTTTCTCCTTCTGTATTGTGAATGATAATCACTCTCAACGCAAGAGGCATCTTCACCCCGGGCCTCCGCGGTTCAAATCAGTCCGGCACCAGTCGATCCAGCGCCGGCATGGCGAAAGCAACGTTCATCAGCAGGTCCTCCAGCGGCGTGGGGGGTCTGTGCAGACCCGCAAAAACGGACAGCAGCAGGCGGGTGGCGCGCCTGGCGTGCGGGGTGTTGCGGAACACGTGGTTCCGCACCCAGCTGAGCACACGATTCGGGCTGTACAGCAACCAGCGGGCACGGTCGCCGTCCCGTTGAATATAGCGCACATACGGCCGCCGGCGCTGCTCGTAGGACGCCAGGGCTGCCGCACTGAGATCGCCGCGGGCGAGGGCCGCCTCCAGGACGTCCGCCAGTACCCTGGCATCAGCGATAGCGAGGTTCATCCCCTGCCCGCGGGCGGGGTTGACGCAATGCGCCGCATCGCCCAGGAGCGCTGCCCCATCCGTCACCCAGCGCTCAGCCATCAGGTAGTAGGACGGGATCACCTGCACGGCGTGCAGGGTGTCGATGCCGGCGATCTGCGGGCGCAAGACCGGAAAATAGACCCCGAGCCGTTCCTTCAAGTGTGCGAGCCCGCCGTCCGGCTGGAGCCGCAGCTGGTCGTATTCACTGTCCGTCCGCAGGCCCAGGTAAAGGCGGGC
>JAQBPS010000787.1 GCA_028287415.1 Bacillota bacterium
GCCTACCGGGAAGCGATGGAGCCCGGGCGGACCGTCTTCCGCGGCAGTTCTGTCCCCCCGGAGTGGGAGCAGAAGGCTCCCGACGCCGTTCGCACCTTTGCCCGCACCCGGCTCGCCATCCTGCTGCTTCAGACCGGCCAGTCCGCGGAAGCGCAGCGGGTTGCGGAGGGGGCGACTGGCGCCTTCGCTGAGCTGCCCGGGTCGCTGCTGCCCTTCCGGGACAACGTCGCCGCGTGTGCCAAGGTCGAGGCCTACGCCCAGCGTGTCCCGGACTTCCTGGATGCGCTCAACAGCCCCGAGGGCTACGCGAACCCGCAATGGCACGAGACCGACCTGTGCGGTGAGGTGCCGCTCATAAGCTAAGCCGTGGGGGCTGTGCCCCCACGGCTTAGCGCTACGGGATCGCGATTATATCCGCTTCGCCTGGCAGGCGGCGCAGTAGCCAGTGAACTGAATGTGGTGGCCGCGCAGTTCGAAGCCGGTCTCCCTTGCGACGGCCGCCAATTGCTGGGCGGACATTTTCAAAGGGACCTCAGCGAGCGCTCCGCAGCCAAGGCAGAGTGCGTGGTGGTGTTCCTCAAGCCGGCCATCATACCGGCTTGCGCCGTCGCCAAACTTCAGCTCATGGATCAGTCCTTCCGTCACCAGCGCTCTGAGCGCCGTGTAGACTGTGCCATAAGCAAGTCCGGGATGCAGGGCCTGTACCCGCTGGAAGATCTCGCCTGCGGTCGGGTGGTCGGCGGACTGCTGAATGACCTCCAGGACAGCGCGCCGCTGGGCGGTCAAGCGAATGCGCATCGCTTCCAAGATAACTCCTCCGCATATGGCTTTTACTTTACGACGATATGTTAGTTGATCCAGGCGATAAATACAAGATGTGACAGGCCCTGCACCGGAAGCCCCCGTGACGGCCCAGCCGCCACGGGGGCTTCTCTGCGCGGGTCTGGCGGTTTTAGCGGGCGGCGGGGACTTCCACGCCCAGCTTCTCTGCGAGAGCCATGCCCAACTGAGCGTCGGCCCGGGCAAAGTTGCAGACCGCACGGGCCCGGATCTCCGGCCGCACCATCTCCATGTCGCGGACGATGTTGCCGATCAGCCGCTGCTGGTGGTCGGGCGTGAACGAGCGGAACAGCTCGCCGGCCTGCTGGAAGTCGTTCGTGTTGCTGATCTTCAGGCGCACCACGTTGCCCTCGATGGCGGGCGTGCTCGGCGGGTTGGGCGGCGCCTCCGTCAGCGCATCCGGCATGGAGCTGGGCTCGTAGTTGGTGTTACCCATAGGCGCCTTGGTGGCCATGAAGCCGTCGCGCGTGTTGTTCTGAACGGGGGCGTACGGGCAGTTGACAGGGATTTGCAGGTAGTTGGCGCCCAGGCGGTACCGCTGCGTGTCCGCATACGAGAACAGGCGGCCTTGCAGGAGCTTGTCGTTGCTCGCCTCAACGCCCGGCACCAGCATGCCCGGGGAGAACGCCGCCTGCTCCACCTCGGCAAAGTAGTTCTCGATGTTTTTGTTCAGTGTCATGCGGCCGACCGCCATGAGGGGGAACCGATCCTCCGGCCAGGTCTTGGTCGCATCGAGTGGGTCGAAGTCAAGCGCAAGCTCCTCCGACGGGTCCATGATCTGCACATTCAACTCCCATTCCGGGAAGTTGCCCGCGTCAATCGCGTTCAGCAGGTCCCGGGTGGCGAACTGCGTGTCCATCCCGCCGATCTTGTGCGACTCAGCGTCCGTCAGGCAGGCGATCCCTTGCTTGGGCACCCAGTGGTACTTGACGAAGCGCTCCTTGCCGGCGGCGTTTACCCATTTGAAGGTGTGAACGCCGAAGCCGGCCATCTGGCGGTAGTTGGCCGGACGGCCCCGGTCGGAGTAGAGCCAGACGAGCATATGTGTTGATTCGGGCGACAGGGAGAAGAAGTCCCAGTAGCGCTCAGGGTCCTGAATGTTGGTCTGCGGGGCGGGCTTCAGCGAATGGACCATGTCGGGGAACTTGATCGTGTCACGGATGAAGAAGACGGGCAGGTCGTTGCCGACCAGGTCATAGTTGCCCTCTTCCGTGTAGAACTTCGTCGAGAAGCCACGGGGATCCCGCAGCGACTCGGGCGAGCCGGACGGATGAATCACGGTGGAGAAGCGCACGAAGACCGGTGTTTCCTTGCCCTGCTCCTGGAGGAACTTGGCCTTGGTATACTCACTTGCGTTGCCGTATGCCTGGAACACGCCGTGGGCGCCGATGCCCCGCGCATGGACGACCCGCTCAGGAATGCGCTCGCGGTCGAAGTGGGCGAGCTTCTCGATCAACTGGAAGTCTTGCAGTAGGATCGGACCCCGCTGGCCTGCAGTTTGCGAGTTCTGGTTGTCGCTGATCGGTTGGCCGCCGTTTTGGGTTAAATGACGCGGAGTGGTCATAGCTTTCCCTCCATATGACAGAACTAAGACTAAGTCTTGGTTTCATTCTAGAGGCGAAACAAGCCAGTGTCCAGCCCTGATTTTCCCCCTGACGGCATTTCCGCCCTACCGTACCTGGATCTGCCCACCCATGTTGGCGTGCACCATGCAGGAGTACTTCGTCGCTTTCGTCAGTGTCCGGGTATACGCCCGCTCATAAGCGATCAGCTCGCTGTGCCAGTCTTCAGCGACAACGTTGTGCACCACGGGGTCCAGGTTGACCCAGGTGACCCGGGTGCCCGCAGGCACATTGAGCAGCGACGGGCTGAACCGGTTGTCCCGGATCAACACCACGCGGCCTGCCCACGGCGCCCGGATGGTCACCATCCGCATGCTGCCTTCCCACTCAACCGTGGCGCCCAACTGCTCACTGACGAACCTGACCGGCACCTGCGTCCGCCCGTTGCCATCGACAAACGGCGCTGCGTCCAAAGTGACATCGCTGCCGTTCACGCGCGCCTCCCGCTTGCCGATCCACAGCTCGATCCGCTGATCGCCGGTCAGGTAGGTCACCTTTTGCTCGCTGCCGTCCCAACCGACATATGCTCCCAGGCGTTCAGCGATGAACCGCACCGGCACATAGGTCCGGGACTCGCCCTCCGGGATCACCGCCGCGCTGTCGATCGACGCCGGCTCCCCGTTAACCATCACGGCCGTCTCACCGACGCGCAGCTCAATTGTAGTCGTTGGGGTGGTCCCGGCCATACCGCTCCCGCCCAGCACCAGGCTGAGCAGAGCGATGGCCAGGACCGCCACGGTGCGGCGTGTCATTGATGGACCTCCAGCACCAGCGTCTTCGTCGCGGCGTCCCACTGCATCTGCCCGCCGAGGACGTTCATGAGCTGGAGCGCCGGCACATAGCTGCGCCCCTCAGTATGCTGATGGATGCCCGGGATGGTATCGAACACCACCAGCTTGCCGTTGATCAACAGCTTCATGCCCGGGCCCTCGGCCGCCGTCGGTGTCGCCTTCGCCTGTCCGGGGCCGAAGACGACTGACACAGTCTCGCTGGCCCCATCCCAGGCGATGCTGCCGTTCAGCGCCTCAACCACGGCCCGCAGCGGGATGTGGACATGGGAGCCAAGCATGTGCGGCGCCCGGGTGTCCGCCGTCACGATCGGCTGGCCATTCAGGTAAGCGTGCACCGTGTTCTTGGCCTGCACGATTACGGTACCCTCCATGTGGTTGCCGCCGTGGTAGTAGCAGATGTACTTGTAGGTGCCGGTCTTCGGGAACCGGAAGCTCTTGGTCTGCTCCGGGAAAATGCCGCCAGAGTTGATCAACTGCGAGCCGTCCACGACGCTGCCGCCCATCGGCGTCATCATGGCCGTCAGGTTCGCACCCTGCGGCCCGAAGAACTTGTCCCGGTCGGCAGGACTGGTCGCGAAGGTCACGAAGTGGAACTCGTAGATGTTGTCGTTCCTGAAGTCGACCGTGTCGCCCTCGGAGATCACCAGGTTCTGCGGGAAGAACTGGTTGACGCTGAAGTTCTGGAGGCCGAGGCCTGCGTGCACCTTCCAGGTGACGGAACCGTCGCTGTTGACCGTGCCCTCGGGCAGCCGGCCGGTCTGGTTCGCCATGGCCAAGTCGGCCTGTACCATGTGGTCGTGGTGCTGCATGTCGGCCATCACCTTCTGATCCGCGATCTTGGGAATCGGCATGCCGACGGGCAGGACCGCAATCTGGCCCAGCATCAGCGGGTGGAGGACACAGGCGTAGTCAAAAACACCTTCCTTGGTAAAGGTGACCGTGTAGGTGCCGCCCGGCCTGATGATGCCGGAGTTGAGCAGTACATCGCCCGCCCAGGTGCCGCCGCTCATCTGGCTCGGCGTCATGGCCCCGGGGTCGGTGATCGAGGGCATCTGCGCGCTGGCTGCGAAGGTGACGGTGTGCGGGGTCGCGGAGGCCTTGCTCGTAAACGTGATGGTATCGCCCACATGGATGTACGTGACCGCCGGGAACATCGCATCAAATGAGACCATCGCCGACTCCCGGCCCACCTCGACCGAGATCGTGTCACTGGCCAGGGCGGGCAGGGTTGCGCACGCCAGGACCAGGGACAGGAGGATCCCCACAGACCGAGAGCCAAATCGCCGCCTCATCTTCCGATCCACTCCCAATGTTCAAATTCGGGGGCGCCACCCCAGGTGGCCCTTGTTTATTGTAATAAATATATGGAATAATTGCCATAGATATATAATAAAGATTGCACAGAAACATAGTGCATAGCAGTTCCGATGTGAGATACTGTAATTATGCGCCATTTTATGTGACGGAGGATGTATGGGCATGCCACTGCTGATCAGGCGATCCCGCTCTCTGCTCCTGAGTCTGATGCTGATCCTGTTCGCCGCGTTGCTGGCGAGCGCGTTTGCAGCCCCGGCCCGCGCCGCTACCGCCAGACCCCCTGTAGTGCTCGTGCACGGGACGAACGGGGGCCCGCAGATTACCTGGGCGACGACCATTGCCGCTTTCGAGCAGGCGGGCTACCAGAGCGGCAGCACCCTGTTCGCCATCGACCTGAGCAAGCGCACAGGCGAGGAGCAGGACCTGTCGCTGCTTGCAGACACCGCTTATGTGGCGGACGAGGTCCGTAAGATCATGGCCAATACCGGCGCCGCCCAGGTGGACGTTGTCGGCCATAGCCGCGGCGGGCTGATCGTCCGGCTGCTGGCGACCGGGGAGACGGCCAGCCTCGTGCACCGGGCCGTCACCCTGGATACACCCCACGCGGGCGTGCTGAGCCGGGAGCAAATGGCGCCGCTTTTCAAGGCGGCCAACCTGGACCCGGCGTTCCGGGCGCTCCTGGGCATCACCTCGGACGTGGAGGTCGGCAGCGCCACGATCAGTACGATGCTGGCCCGGGAGCGGCGCTTCGCCGACCGCCGTGTGCCGGCCCTGGCGGTAGCCAGCACTTGGCGGGAGGGCGTTCCCGCGTTCCTCGCCGGGCATGACGGCGTGGTCTCCGTGGCGAGCCAGCTGGCCTGGCCGGGGGCCGCGACCTTCACAGCCCGGCTGGGGCCGGCGCCCGATCAGCTGGCCGGCGGCATCGATATGACGGTCCTGGACACGAACAACCCGCACGTGCAGAGCCATGAGAGCGCCGAGGTTTTCACAAAGGTGCTGGCCTTCCTCCAGGCGCCCGACGCCCCGGCGCCCGCCCGTGCCTGTGAACCGGCCTGCGCCGATTTCGCTGCCCTCAAGGGGCACTGGGCGGAGGCGGAGATCAGCCCGTTCCTGCGCACCCGGCTCCCTTATGCCGTCGATAGCCAGGGCCAGCTTGTGTTTGAGGCCAACCGGCCCATGACCCGGGCAGAGTTCATTTACGGGCTGGTCAAGTCGCTGGGCCTGACGGAGCGCCTCGGGGCCACGACCTTCGCGGATATGCGGGGCCACTGGGCGCTCGGGTATGTCGAGGCGGCCACCCAGGCCGGCCTGGTGAAGGGGATCACCCCGGATGCCTTCGGACCCGACGAGCCGCTGAGCCGGGCGGCGGCGGCCACGCTGGTGGTCCGGGCAAAGGCGCTGGCGACATCCGGCCAGGGCAGCGGCGCCAGCCGGTTCGCAGACACCCACGGCCACTGGGCGGAGGCGTACATCGATGCGGCGGCCGATGCGGGCATCGTCAAGGGCGATGGCGGCACTTTCCGCCCCGATGCGTCGATGACGATGGCCGAGGG
>JAQBPS010000790.1 GCA_028287415.1 Bacillota bacterium
AGCAGAACGTCACCGTTGTTCCACCCATCGTCGCGGAGGTGGAACATCGGTGACGTTTCGGCGGTCCCATTGCCTGTGTGAGACAGGTTGTGATGACTACTGGTTGGCAATGACGGTGGGCAACCCAGGCGGGGTGCGGCTTGCGGGAATCTCGCCTTCCACCGACGCGAGAACCGGGGCGGCCGACGCCGGCAAACAGTTAACATAACGCCCGGAATCGTCACCGTCGTTCCACCTGTGCGCCTTGGAGTGGAAAAATGGTGACGTTCCATTTTCGTCGCTAATTCCGGATCCCCAAGTCACTTCCCGCCGCTCGCCACTGACACACCCCTGTCACCGCTGTAGGCTATGCTCAATCCATCCTGACCGATGGAGGCGCATCCCATGAGCCACACCCTGACTGTCACCACCCGGCTTGACCGGGCCCATATCCCCGCATCCGGCGGCACCGTCAACCTGCTCGTCCAGCTGAGCGCCCCCAGCAGCCCGACCCAGTCCCGACTCCCCCTGAACCTCGCCGCCGTCGTCGACCGCTCCGGCTCCATGGACGGCCCCAAGCTCGAGCACACCAAGCAGGCGCTCCGCTTCCTGGTCGACCAGGTCGCCGATCGCGACCGGCTCGCCATCATCACCTACGATGACCAGGTGCAGACCCTCCTGCCCAGCCAGTCCCTCACCCACAAGGACGCCCTCAAGGCGCAGCTGGCCTGCATCGAAAGCGGCGGCTCCACCAACCTGAGCGGCGGCCTCGCCACCGGCATGCAGCAGATCACGCCCCACGCCGGCCCCGACCAGTTGAGCCGCGTGCTGCTGATGACCGACGGCCTGGCGAATGTCGGCGTGACCGATCCTGAGACTCTCGTAGGCTGGGTCCGTACCTGGCGCCAGCGTGGGCTCGCCCTCAGCGCCCTCGGCGTCGGCGACGACTTCAATGAAGACCTGCTGGTGGCGATGGCCGAAGCGGGCGGCGGGAGCTTTCACTACATTGCTGACCCCGATCAAATCCCGGCGATCTTCGCACAGGAGCTGGATGGGCTGCTGAGCGTGGCGGCCCAGGCGCTGAACCTGACCGTCCAGGCCGAGCCTGGCGTCGCCATCGAGGGTGTCATCGGCTACCAGCCGACCGGTTCGCCGCACGCGGTCAGCCTGACGCTGCCGGACCTGTACGGCGGCGAGGTCAAGTCCCTGCTGGTCCGGCTGGCGGTCGCTGCGCCCCCCGCTGATGGCAAGCTGGTGCACCTGACCCTCAACTACCTGCCGGCCACCGCCAATGCGATGCCGCAGACCGTCGATATCGATGTCAATATCCATATTTCCGATGACGCAGCGCTGCTCGCGGCGCCCCCCGACGCCGAGGTCAGCCGTCAGGTGAAGCTGGCCGACGCCGCCCAGGCCCGGGAGGAGGCCGTCGCCCTCGCCGACCAGGGCGACCTGCGGGGCGGCGCACGCCGGCTCGCGGAGGCGGCAATCGTCATGGAATCACTCGCAACCAGTGGCGATACCGAGGCCGAACAGCAGATGGCCGCCCTCCGCACCCAGGCTGAGGCCATGGAGAGCGACCGCTACGACAAGGCGGCCCGCAAGCAGCTGCGCCACGATTCCTTCCAAACTCGCCAAGGTCGTTCGCCCGGCAGGTAGGATTTTTTACCACCGATGGCTAATTTCTGCACCAAAGACCCCGCAGGAGGCCACGGCAATGCATGACCGCAAGATCCGGAACATGGAGCGGTGGTTTGGGCTCCTGACGGCACTGATGGGCGGCGCCCGCCCCACCGCCCACGACCTGGCGAAGAAGTTCGGGGTGACCGAGCGGACCATCTTCCGGGACGTTGCGGCGCTGGAGGAGATGCAGATCCCCGTCGTGCGGACGGATGGGCGCTACTCGCTCATGGACACCTACCGCCTCAAGCCCGTCCAGTTCACCCCGGACGAGGTGGTGGCCCTGGCCGGCGCCCTCGACTTCGCCCGGCGCCGCCGCTCCCTGGCCGGCAAGGCGGCGGCGAGCGCCATGGACAAGCTGCTCGCCGTCATGCCGCTGCCGCATCAGGCGATGGTCGCCGGTCTCGACGAAACACTCGTGGTCGACCCCCTTCAGGCCCACTCGCTGCCAGGGCTGCCGGGCGTGGAGCAGGCGCTGACGGCGGCCATTCAGGGCGGCCACCCCGTTCGCATCGAGCACATTTCGCCGGGGGCTGAAACGCAGACCGAGCGGGTGATCCGGCCGTATGGCATGGCCTACCGGGGCACCGCACTCTACCTGATCGGCTACTGCGAGCTGCGGCAGGGGCTGCGCACGTTCCGGCTCAACCGGATCCGCTCCGTCGCGGTGCTGCCGGCGGTCTTTACCCGTCCGGCTGATTTCGACCTGGAGCGGTACGTGTCCGACATCTGGAGCATTGAGGACGGCCCGCTCATGCACGTGCGGGTCCGCTTCAGCAAGCCCGTGGCCGAACTCGCCCGTGAGACGCAGTGGCACCCGACCCAGACGATCACCGAGGAGCCGGACGGCTGCGTGGTGCTGCAGTTGCAGACCCGCGGCACGAACGAGCTTGCCCGGTGGGTGGCGGGGTACGGCGGTACCGTGGAGGTGCTGGAGCCGGCAGACCTGCGGGACGCGGTGCGTGCCCTGGGTCAGGCGATTCTCCAGCGCTATCCCAGTGCGGAGGGTTGAGCCATGTGCGAACTGCTGATCTCCGAGGAGTTCGTGACGGCATACGGCCGCTCCGGCCAGCCCTTGCGGGCACAGGTGGAGCGCCGGCTGGGGCAGCTCGTGGCAGACCCGACCCATCCGAGCCTGCGGGTGCACCGCATTGAAGCGCATCCAAACAAGTGGGAGTGCTACGTCAACCGCACCCACCGGATCATTTTCGAGCGCATCGGCGACGTGATCTGCCTCTGGAAATTCGGACCCCACAGCATCATCGACCGGATCGAGCGCACGACCTTTTCCCCATACACCACCTTTCGGCGGGTAGCCTCCGCGGACGCCGTGCCGACTGCCGCGGCCTATGACGGGCCGGCGGATCACATCGTCGTTGCTGAG
>JAQBPS010000793.1 GCA_028287415.1 Bacillota bacterium
CGTATGTATTGATTATGCTGGGCGACCGGGATATCCTGCAAAAGATTTAACCAATTCAGATGAAAAAGAGCGGTGGCAATGGCAGGGACTCTTTGGAAGGCGGGGCTGACTTTCGCGGCGATGGGGGCACGACACCCCATCACCGGTGTTGGTGGTTGACAACCAAAAACGTTGAATTCTATATTGATAAATATACGATGGTCGGGGCCCGCCTGGTGGCACAGCAGGGCACACCGGCGAGCGGCCGGGCATCGCCCTGCGGAGAGGGCGCCCGCTGGTCCGGGCATAAAGGAGCGTGTGAACGATGCCGGATAACCTGCCCAAGACCGTAGGAGAGTTAGACACCCCCACCCTGGTGATCGACCTCGCCATCATGGAACAGAACCTTCAGCACGCCTCAGCCTTCGCCCGGCTTCGGGGCGTAGCCCTGCGCCCCCACACCAAGACGCACAAGTCGGTCGCCCTCGCACAGCGGCAGATGGAGCTGGGCGCCTGCGGCGTCACCGTCGCCAAGCCCGGCGAGGCCGAAGTGATGGCCGCGGGTGGCATCCGCGATCTCTTTGTCGCCCACCACGTGGTGGGCACCGGCAAGCTGGAGCGGCTGCGAGCTTTGCAGCGCCAGGGCGTGCGGATCGCCGTCAGCTGCGACCACGTCGATCAGGCCCGCATGATCAGCGCCGTCTTCGGCGGGGAGCCTGCCCCGCTCGAGGTGATGATCGAGGTGGACACCGGCCAGCACCGCTCGGGGCTGGAGCCGGGCACCGCTGTGGCGGAGCTGGCCCGGGCCATCCGCGAAATCCCCGGCCTCCGGGTGCGGGGCATCTTCACCCACGAGGGACACAGCTACTACGCGAGCAGCATCGCAGAGCTCCGGGAGGGCTGTATCGCAGCGCAGCAGGCGCTGGTGGATACCGCCGGCCTCCTCCAGCGGCAACTGGGCCTGAGCTGCGAGGTCTCCATCGGCTCCACGCCCACCCTCCTCGCCGAATCGGCGGTGCTGCCTGGAATCACCGAAATGCGTCCGGGCACCTACATCTTCAATGACCTTAGCATGGCCGGTATTGTCGGGCGGGGTCGCTGCGCCGCCACCATTTTGGCCACGGTCACTTCCATCGTGGGCGGCAACCGGGTGATCCTGGACACTGGCTCCAAGAGCCTCAGCCAGGACAAGCGCGCGGACGGCATCTGCAAGACAGCCGAGGGTTACGGCTACCTGGTCGGGAAGGATGAGTACATCACCCGGCTGTCCGAGGAGCATGGGGTGGTCGTCACCGCGCATCCGGAGCAATACAGCGTAGGTGAGAAGGTGCGCATCCTGCCCAACCACGTCTGCGTCACGGTCAACCTGGCTCAGCAGGTGGTGGGCGTACGGGGGAATGAGGTGGTAGCTGTGCTCACCGCCGATGCGAGGGGCCGGCTTCAATAGTTAGCGACCAGGAGGGTTCAGCCGTGAGCGACCAGGAGGGTTCAGCCATGCGTGAACAGATTCTTGCCGCCGCCCGGGCCATTCACCCCGCGCAGGTCGAGCTGCGCCGGGATCTCCACAGGCATCCGGAAGTCCACTTTGGCACCCACCGGACGGCCGGGATCGTCGCGGAGCGCCTGCAGAGCTTTGGGCTGGAGGTCCGGACCGGGGTCGGCAAAACCGGCGTCATCGGCATCCTCCGGGGGCGGGGGCCCGGGCGGGTGGTGGGCCTGCGGGCCGACATGGACGCCCTGGCCATGCAGGATCGCAAGGATGTGCCCTACAAGTCTCAGAACGAGGGTGCCTGCCATGCCTGCGGCCATGACGGCCACACGACCATGGTGCTTGGTGCGGCACAGATCCTCAGCGGCCTGAAGGAGCAGTTTGACGGGGAGATCCGCTTCCTCTTCCAGCCCGCTGAGGAGAACCCGAGCGGCGGGGCGCTGGCCATGATCGCCGATGGCGCCCTGGAGGGCCTGGACGAGATCTTTGGCCTTCACCTCTGGCCCGAACTGCCCGTGGGCACGGTGACCGCCCACGCCGGCCCGACTATGGCCGCCTCCGACTACGGCTATGTCACCATCACCGGCAAGGGGGGTCATGCGGCGATGCCGCACCTCTGCACCGACTCCATCGCCGTGGCGGCCCAGGTGATCGTCGGCCTCCAGCAGGTGGTAAGCCGGCAGATTGATCCGCTCGACTCGGCGGTCCTGACCATCGGCACGATCAAGGGGGGCGAACGGCCCAACGTGGTCGCACATGAGGTGGAGTTCAGCATGACCATCCGGACCCTCAGCCCGGCGACCCGGGAGCGGATCCCGCATCAGATCGAGGCGATCCTGGAAGGGGTGACCCGTGCGTACGGCGCCACCTACGCCGTCCGTTGGGTGCGCCAGTCCATCCCCACCGTGAATGACCCGCTTTCAGCCGAGAGCGTGCGGGAGGCGGTCCGGGAGTACCTGGGCGGCGAGAAGCTGGTGGAGACGGCTCCCTCCATGGCTGGCGAGGACTTCGGTTACATGCTGGCCCAGGTGCCGGGCTGCTACTTCAAGGTGGGGGCGGCCAACGCGGAGAAGGGATTCGTCTACGGGCTGCATCATCCGCTCTTTGACTTCGATGAGGAGGCACTGATGGTGGGGACCTCGGTGGGGGTCGGAGCGATCCTGAGGGCGTTGGCCCGCGCTCGCTGACCTCCGCCCCGGACCAATCAGGTCGTCGCCCGAAACCGACCGGGTCCAAACGGAGTCAGGTCCGCCGCGAGGGCCTTCCCTTGAATCAGGTCTGCGACGGCCGCACCGGAGTATGGGCCCAACAGCAAGCCGGACGCGCCGTGACCGGTGGCCAGGTACAGATTGGCCAGTGCCGGTGCCCGCCCCAGAATCGGCAGCGTGTCCGGACTGGCCGGACGGAGGCCGATGCGGATCTCCTTGACCGTGGCGCCGGCCACCACCCGACTCTCCGGGAAGGTGAGCATGTAGTGGGAGTGAAAACCGACGAGGATCGGCCAGCGCCCGGCTCCGGCGCCCGGCATGGGCCTGATTACCGTCCAGGCGAGTCACCTCGCCGATGTTCCCCATGCCGGCGGTTCGCCGCTCCTCCACCATTCGCTGGATTTCAGGGAGTTGGGCCGCTTCCGGCCGCCGTGGCCTGCCCCGGATCGGACCGGTCCACCAGGGTCACGTTGACCTGTGCGCGGGCCAGTCGGTAGGCCGCACTGGCCCCGACGATGCCACCGCCAATCACAATCACGTTCGTCATCTGTGCAACCCCCTTCGATTGCGTGCGCCGCGTCCGTTGTGCGGCGCACGCAGCTTGTCTGACATCCATCTGATTCGTTATCTGCGCAGGGTGGAATT
>JAQBPS010000816.1 GCA_028287415.1 Bacillota bacterium
TCGCCCAGGCACCGCGGCGGATCTGAATACGCAGAGCGACACTGTCGCCCCGTGCTGCGATGATGCCGCGCAGTTTGCGCGCGGCTGCGGGTGTAAAGGTCAGCTGCATGATCCACCTCCGGCTCACGCATTTTACGCAATTCTAAGGTTTGCGATCGGTTCCCGCCCGGGACCGCATCGTTTGATAGAGGAGGCCATCTTTTGCAGACCGCGACTACGCTGCCAACCACCTATACGCGCCGCGAAATACGTTCCCAGATCATCCACCTGGCCTGGCCGGTCATCGGCGAACAATTGCTGACCACCATGGCGACGATGGTCGATGCGATTCTGGTCGGCCACCTGGACAAGCTCTCCATGGCGGCCATCGGCTTTACCCAGCCGCCTTACTGGCTGATCGTGGGGCTCTTTACGGGCCTGGGCGTCGGCGTAAATGCGCTGGTCGCCCGGTTCCAGGGCGCCGGCCGCACCGAGGAGATCGAGTCCGCCACCCGCGCCGGCTTCTGGCTGGCGCTGCTGCTGGGGGCTGTCGCCGGCGTCCTCATGTACCTGCTGGCGCCCTGGATCGCCCGTGTGGCAGGCGCTGCGCCGGACGTGGCGCCCATGGCGTCCCACCTGCTTCGCCTGCTGTCACCGGGCGTGGTCGCCGTCTGCTGGAGCATGGTGATGACGGCCGCGCTGCGGGCGACGGGCGATACCCGGACCTCGCTGGTGATCAACGTCGGGGTGAATGTGCTGAATGCGGCGCTCGCCTACACGTTCATCTACGGGCACTTTGGCGTGCCCGCGTTCGGGGTGATCGGCGCCGGCTATGCCACGTCGACCGCCCGTTGCCTCGGCGCCCTGCTCCTGATGGCGATCCTGCTGCGGCGCAAGGCCGGCGCCCGCCTCCATTGGCAGAGCCTGCCCCGGGTCGACTGGGGCCTGCTCAAGCGGGTCCTGCGGGTCGGCTACGTCTCTTCCACGGAGCGGATGGTGAGCACGCTGGCCTACATCGCCTATGCGATCATGGTGGCCAAGCTTGGCACCGCCGCCGTGGCTTCCCACAACATCAGCATTGCGGCGGAGAACGTCTCCTGGATGCTCGCCTCCGGCTTCGCGATGGCGACCGCCGCCATGGTGGGGCAGCGGCTCGGCGCCGGGCGGCCCGACCAGGCGGAGCAGGTGATCCGGGAGGCGACGATCATGTGCGTCGCCCTGCTGGGGGTGCTGGGCCTCGTCTTCATCGCCTTGCCGGGACCGTACATCGGCATTTTCACCAATGATCCGGCGGTGCGGGCGCTCAGCGCTTCGGTGCTCCGAATCGCCGGCTTTACTGAGGCGGCGACGGGCCTGGTGCTGACGCTGAACGGTGCCCTGTCCGGGGCTGGCGACACCCGACCGCTCTTCCTGGTCACCATCGCCGGAGGACTGGTGCGGCTCGGGGCTGCCGCCCTGTTCATCTTCGGCTTCGGCTGGGGGCTCCAGGGCGCCTGGGCCGCAGCTCTCTGCGACTGGCTGATCCGCGCCGGGCTGATCTGGGTGCGGTACCGCTCGGGTTCGTGGAAGACGGTCAGCGTGTAGGTTTAAACGATCTCGATGAAGATGGCCGGCACCGTCACGGGTGCCGGCCATCTTAGCAATCGAGAAGAAACGAACACATTTGAGCGGTGGTATGCTCAGGGAGGAGCGCCCATCGGCGCGAGGAATCTGCGCGCAGACTACGACAAATCTGGCAGGTAAACGCAGCCGCAAGTGTAGAATCTGGCAGGCAGAGTGTAAGACTCAGTTAAAGGGGATGAGCGCGGTGGCAAGGGTGATCGCCATGGTGGGCACCAAGAAGGGTGCATTCGTGCTGGAGAGCGATGAGCAGCGGGAGAACTGGAATGTGCGGGGACCGTTCTGCGAGAGCTGGCCGATCATGCACGTCAACTACGACCCGCTAACCCGTTCGATTTATGCGGCGGGCGGCAATCCATGGTACGGATGCGCCGTGTGGCGCAGCCGTGACTTCGGCGAGAGCTGGACACACTCCAGCGAGGGCATCACCTATGGCGATGACGGCCCGAAGATGATCAACCTCTGGAACGTCACCCCCGCCCACGGCGCGGTCTACGTGGGCGCCGAACCCGCCGGCCTCTTCCGCAGCGACGACGGGGGCGAGAGCTTCAACCACGTCGCCGGCCTGACCAACCATCCCACCCGCAAGGACTGGCAGCCCGGTGCCGGCGGCCTCTGCCTGCACACCATCGTCGCGCATCCGACAGACCCGCAGCAGATGTACGTGGCCGCATCCTCCGTCGGTACCTTCCACACGCAGGACGGCGGCGAGACCTGGACCGCCCTGAACCGCGGGCTGCGGGCGGATTACATCCCCCCCGAGATGGAAAAGCCCGAGGTCGGCTACTGTGTCCACAAAATGGTGATGGCCCCCGGCAACCCGAACCTGCTGTACCAGCAGAACCACCAGGGCGTCTACCGCTCCGCTGACGGCGGGCACAACTGGGACTGGATCACCGACGGCCTGCCCTCGACGTTCGGCTTCCCGATGGTCGTCCATCCCCGCGACCCGCAGACGATCTATACGATTCCGCTGAACGGCGACAGCAAGGGGCGTTTCATGCCGGAGGGTGTGGCCGCGGTCTGGCGCA